>JAFOLE010000085.1 GCA_017419465.1 Solobacterium sp.
GGAACGGTATTCTGATATCGATATGTTTGAAACGGATTCCCGGTGATATGCAGTTCGAAAGGGGAATCCGCAGGAGGATGTTATATGCCGAATGAATACTGTCCGGAATGCGGTACCCGGCTGATCATGAAACCGCTGGAAAACGAAGGCATTGTGCCGTACTGTCCTTCCTGCATGCAGTACCGCTTTCCGATGTACAACGTTGCGGTCAGTATGATCGTGATCCGTAAGGACCTGAAGAAAATACTGCTTATCAAGCAGTATGGAAGAGATGCCTATATTCTGGTGGCGGGATATGTAAACCGCACGGAAGCTCTCGAACATGCGGTCCGCCGGGAAGTACAGGAAGAGACCGGAATGCATGCATCAGAGATCCGTTTCAACCGCACAAAGTTCTTTGAGCCGTCCAACACCCTGATGTGCAATTTCACCGTCTTTGTGGAAGATGACAGCCAGCTGAATCCGAACCGGGAAATCGATTCGTATCAGTGGTTCAGCTTTGATGAGGCAAAGGAAAACATCAAACCGGGCAGTCTTGCGGCGGAGTTTCTGAACGCCTATCTTCAGGAGGTCTGATCAGCGTTCCACCCGCAGGAAGACCATCGGGTTCTGTGCATACATGGATTCATACATGGATGTGATATGGGCTCTGCCGTCGCTGTAGTTTCCGTTGAGCACGAGTCCGTTTCCAAGATAGGTTGCGACATGCGTGTAATTGCCTGCCGCATCATAGTAATAGACAAGATCACCGGCTTCCGGCTCTGAAACCTCATAGGTATTCTGACGGCTGTAGCCGGTTTTTACATGGACGCCGTACAGTTCATAGATAAACGCATTCGCGATTTCATTGCACGCACCGGCACGGCCGATATATTTCTGCGCCAGTTCGTTGATTACGGGATCCGTGCCGTTGGCGACTTCCGCGCCGTATTCATCAAAATGATCCGCGGTATTCTGCAGGCCCTGTGCGACCAGCTTCTGCCGGTAAGCGTACTGCAGGGAAGAAGGAATTTCATCCCGCGGGAAAAGATGCGTATATTCCTCTGTCACATAGCCATAGGAGCGCAGGGTTTCTTCATCGATGCCTGCCGTCACAAGAACGCCGGCTTCGCTTTCTTCACTGATCGTATACGTCAGACCGGAAAGTGCAGGGTCATCGGTGACCGCGGTAAACTCCGGTTCCCCGGTTTCTTCATTCACGCTGCCTTCAAGATGAACCGAATTGAATAAATCAATGGACTCCGGTTTCGTAAGACCTTCCACGGTAACCGCCGTTTCGGTTTCCGTAAGCGCAAGATGCGCCTTTTTTAATGCCTGTTCATCAAAGGTACAGGAAAGGGTCAGCGCATCCCCGTTGGAAAGATGATCGGTAACTTCATTGCCGTCGGCGTCCCGCAGACTGCAGAACCGGGTTTCGATGATGGCGTCCAGCCGTTTGTTTCCGGATTCCTGTGCGGTGATTTCGGCGGTCCCAAGTCCGTCAATCCCGGTAAAGGAAGCGGTAAGGTAACGAAGCGCAGAGACTTCTTCCGGCTTGCGGAAGATCCACATGCCGGTTCCGACGGCGGCTGCCGCAAGCAGGACACCTGCCGTGATCCAGAGCGGCCGCAGGGATTTTCGGACTGCCGGTGCGGGCAGAGGTGTTTCCGTGACCGCAGGCTCCGGTTTCCTGTCATCAATCACAAGATATTTATTCTGTTCGGCAAGGGAGACGATGCCGAAGACTTCTTCAACGGTGCGGCCCGTCGCAGAGGCGAGTGCCTGCTTGGCCAGCTGGGCACGTTTTTCCAGCTGTTCAGCCGGAATATGAATCATATTGGAAATCCGCGCAAACGGCATGCCGTCAAGATAGCGCATGACAAAGATCATCCGCTGATCATCCGGCAGTTTTCCCAGCATCCGGACCACGACATTCATCGCTTCCCGTTCCGTAATGCCTTCACAGCTGCCGGGAATTTCATCTGCGGCAGTATAAACTGTCTCCGCTTCCTTCGGGTCGGACCCCCTGACAGGGAAGAAATTCTGATTGCGGTCTTCCGTCAGTGCGGCATTCAGGCATGCCCGTACCACCATGGTCATTGCCTTGCCGTTGAAGGAAGAAAGATCTTCCGTTTCCGAAAGCAGATCGAACAGTTTTGCCAGACACGTTTTTACGGTCGCTTTGATCAGCTGGTCGGATTTCAGATGGCAGGAGGCAATATAAAAGAGAACCGGTTGAAACGAACGGACCAGTTCGCCCATCGCTTCCCGTTCTTCTCCCTTGGCTTCCTGTATCACACGGAGTGAGATTGTCTCTTCGACCATGATACTGATTTAATCACGTTTCCTCATCGCAGGCAATCGAAATGAAACCGACGCGCAAATCAGTTTGCGAAACCGTACGGAGATGATATTAATAGGGAAAAGGATGACACACGTATGGGAAACAGAATCAGATTTGGAATCATCGGCTCCGGGTGGCGTGCCATGTACTATATCCGGATTGCCCGGAAACTCAGCGAGGTGTTTGAGGTCGCCGCAGTCGTCTGCCGCACAGCGGAAAAGGCGGAGCGCATCACAGCGGAGTTCGGTGTTCACACGGTACTTTCACCGCAGGAATGCATCAATCTGAAGCCGGACTTTGTGGTCGTGGCCGTGGATAAGATGCATATCGCCGAAGTCGCCATGGAATGGGCGGACTATGGCTTTACGGTGCTTTCGGAAACCCCGGCCGGCATGGACCGGGAGACCTTAAGGAAACTGATGGAAGCTGGGAAACGCGGCGCAAAGCTGGTCAGTGCGGAACAGTACCGGTATTATCCGGAGAATGCGGCACTTCTGAAACTGCTGGAAACCGGAATCCTCGGGACGCCGCACAGTCTGTATCTTTCCCTGGCGCACGAATATCACGGCATCAGTCTGATGCGGGCGTTCCTGAATCTGAATGCGGATGAATCCTTTACCGTGCAGGCAAGGGTATGGAGTTTTCCGACCGTGGAGACGATGTCGCGCTATGAGAAGTATACGGACGGCCGCATCGCGGACAAAACGCGGATGGCCGCACTGTTTGCGTATGCCAACGGAACCTTCTGTCTGTCTGACTTTGACTCCGAACAGTACCGCTCGCCGATCCGCGGCAGTTATCTCAGACTTTCGGGAGAGCGCGGTGAAATTGACGGGTATACCGTGCGCTGGCTGGATGAAGCCAACGCCGCGCACTGCGAAGCGCTGGATATCAAGACCCGCATTGTGGCGACGGGTGATCCGAATCCCAACTTTGCGGAAATCGAGGAAGAGGTTTCCGTCACATTGGGCGATACGGTTCTGTATGAGCCGGAATTCGGGCTTCATGGTCTGAGCCGGGATGAAGCTGCGATTGCGCATATGCTGGGGAAGATGAAGGCATATGCGGATGGAACCGGCGAAGCGCCGTATTCCCTTGCGGATGCGCTGGCGGATGCTTATGGAGCGATTCTTCTGCGGGAGGCTTCCGCAGAAGGAACCGTCAAACCGGCAGATATGAAGCGGGATTATAAATAAGAATCACAGACGGAACGGAATTCCTGATCGAAGCACAGCGCGGAAAACCTCTGCGCTGTTTTTTCTGCGCCGTCCTTTATAATGAAACCGGAAACAGACAGGAGGAAACCTATCGTGAAAGAATATCTCTTTGTGAATGTGAATATCAATGAATTCTTCGGATCGCACTGTACCGTGCACCGCCGCATCATCGATGAAAAGGCGCAGCTTGGCTACCGGTATGTCGGATATGTGCCGACGGATATCAGTGACTACGGAAAGATTAAGGAAATGGATCTCGTCTTTGAACGGGATGCGGAAGAAGAATAAGGACGTGAATCATGGCGGAAAATACCTCAAGGAATCTGCGCAGTCAGGTCTTCTACCAGATCTTCGTGCGCAACTATAAAGAAGGAACATTCAAAGCGGTGATGAACGATCTGGACCGCATTCAGGAACTCGGCGCAGACTGGATCTATCTTCTGCCGGTCCATCCGACGGGAGAAGTTCACCGCAAGGGAAATCTTGGCTCCCCGTATACGATCAAAGACTATCGGGCAGTGGATCCCCGTCTTGGAACGATGGAAGACTTCAAGGCGCTTGCGGATGCGGTTCACGCCCGCGGTATGAAGCTGATGATGGATATCGTATACAATCACACCTCCCCGGACTCCTGGCTTGTACAGAACCATCCGGAGTGGTTTTACCACAAGCCGGACGGCTCGATGGGAAACCATGTCGGGGACTGGTGGGATGTCGTGGATCTTGACTATGATCATCCGGAACTCTGGGAGTATCAGATCGATACCCTGAAATTCTGGGCGCAGTATGCGGACGGCTTCCGCTGTGACGTGGCGCCGATGGTGCCGGTTCCCTTCTGGATAAAGGCAAGAGCGGAAGTGGAGAAGGTAAAGCCGGGCGTTGTATGGCTTGCGGAATCCGGTGAGCCGGAATTTATCGCTTATCTCCGTAAAATGGGCGTGTGCGGTGCCAGTGACGGCGAGCTGTATCAGGCGTTTGACCTCTGTTATGACTATGATCTCTATGACGAACAGAAAGCGGTTCAGCTCGGGGAACTGTCACTGAACGACTATCTGAAAGGCATCAACCTGCAGGAAGGACTGTATCCCGACAATACGTCAAAGCTGCGCTTTCTGGAAAATCACGACCGGCCAAGGGCAGCTGCCCTGATTCCGGACTGTGACGCAAGATATGTCTGGACCGCATGGCTGTATTTCATGAAAGGTGCGGTTCTGCTCTATGCCGGACAGGAAACCGGATGCGTGCGGCATCCGACGCTGTTTGATTCCGACCCTGTGGACTTTGAGACCGGGGAGAACAGCCTGGGCTATCTCCGCAGGCTTCATGAAATCAAACAGGACCCGCTGTTTCCTGATTCGTCCTTCCATGCGTCTGCCGCAGGACCCGATCAGTCCGTGATCGTTGCCGTGCATGAAGGAAGAACCGGAAGTGATGGAGAAGGACGGAAAGCGGTCGGGATCTTCCCGCTGCACGCAAAGCCGTGTTCGGTCCGTGTGGATCTTCCCGATGGCACCTATACGGATGTGATCAGCGGAAATGCGGCCGACGTGTTTGAACAGACGCTGCGCTGTGAAGGACAGGCGATGATTCTGTTTGCGGACAACGCAGACTGAATAAATAAAAAAGGGGAAAGAAGTATGACAAAACAACGTAAACGGCATCGCCGCCGTCTGCGCCCGATCATCTGGGTGCTGCTTGCGGCAGTGCTTCTGCTTGTGTGTGCACTGATCGTACGGCTGAGCGGATGCACAGCGCCGAACGAAGCGGAAGAAGTGCCGGCGGAAACACCGGAAACAGAAACTGCGACACCGGAACCCGAACCGGAAGTATCAACGGCGGAATTTTTCTTCACCGGTGATGCGCTGATTCACGGCACCGTATGGATGGATGCCGATCAGGGGAACGGCACCTATGATTTTTCCGGCATTGTGGAAAATGTCGGACGGCTGGCGGAAGGCTATGACCTGAAATACTACAACCAGGAGACGATCCTTGGCGGAACGGAGCTTGGCCTGCACGGCTATCCGACCTTCAACAGCCCGCAGGAAGTGGGTGATGCGATGGTGAACATGGGCTTTGGCCTGGTATCCACCGCAAACAATCACTCCCTGGATCAGGGGCTGACCGGAATCGAGCGCTCCTGTGAATACTGGAAGAGACAGGAAGCCGAACACGGCGTGCATATGGCCGGCACCTATAACAGTCAGGAAGACCATGACCGGATCGATGTCTATGAGATCAACGGCATTACCTATACCTTCCTGTCATGGACGTACGGCTGTAACGGACTGACACCGCCGGAAGGCTATGAATATATCGTCAATATATATACCGACCACGTCGACGAACTGCTGGAACAGGTTCGTCAGGCAGATGCGGTCAGTGATGTCGTCATCGTGGCGATGCACTGGGGAACCGAGTATTCCATGGAAGCCAATGACGAGCAGCGGGATCTTGCGCAGCGGCTCTCCGAAGCCGGTGCCGACATCATTGTCGGAAACCACCCGCATGTCATTCAGCCGATCGAATGGGTCAATGACCATAAGACGATCGTCTACTATGCGATGGGCAACATGGTCAGCGCGCAGATCGATGAACCCAACCTTGTGGGTATGGTCGGCGGCGTGACGATTCAGAAGACGGTCGATACCGCAGGCACGCATATTGAAATTCTGGATCCGCGGGCCGATCTCATCTATACCTATTACGATCCGGGATATGTGAACTTCAAGGTCATTCCGATGAAGGAACTGGATGAAGCGCATGTCTATAACGCGGCGGAACTGTATGAGAAATACAAGGCGAAGATTACGGAATACGATGACAGTATCCGGATTGGCGTGGAACTGAACTGAGTTATGAAGAAACATGCACTGAAATCGGAAACGGTGCGCATTCCGTGTGCTTCCGGAAAGGAACGGGTGATCATCCTGACGCCGAAGAAGCGGGAAGGGCTTCTGCCCGGCATCCTGTGGATCCATGGCGGCGGTTATGTGACCGGCATGGCGGAGATGGTCTATGCCTCCTGCGGAAAGATGCTGGCGGAAGAGTTCGGGGCGGTGGTCGTGGCACCGAACTATGCGCTGATGCCGTATCCGATTCCGCTGGAAGACTGTGCGGCCGCACTGGACTGGATGACCGCAAATGCGGGAACACTCGGCATTGATAAAACCCGCATCATCATCGGCGGGGAGAGTGCCGGCGGCGGACTGACCGCGGCCCTGTGCCTGTATGCCCGGGACCGTGACATCCCGGTGAAGCTGCAGCTGCCGCTGTATCCGATGCTGGATTACCGGGACACAAAAACCTCCCGCGATAATCACGGGCATATGTGGGATACCCGGCGGAACCATTACGGCTGGACGAAGTATCTGCGGCTTCTCGATGACAGGGGAACCGTGCCTTCCTATGCCTCTGCGGCACGGGAAGCCGATCTGAGGGGTCTTCCGCCCTGTTATACCTTCGTGCTGGATGGGGAGCCGTTCTTTGAGGAGACGATCCGCTATGTGCAGCGTCTGAAGGAAGCAGGCGTTCCGGCAGAGCTCGATGTATACCATGGGGACGTGCATGCCTTCGATATGCTTACGCCATGGACGAAGGAAGCCCGGGCGGCGCGCAGAAAACTCTGCGCAGTCTTTGAAGAATTCATGAACCGATAAGAAATACGCATCTTTGATGAAACAGAGGATGCGGTCCTTCGACCTTGGGATTGGGATTCCTCTTCTGCCGCATTGAGTGCAGAAAAAAGTCGAGCTCACATAAGTGCTCGACATTCTCGTTCTCTGCAGCAGTACTTCTGCTTTTCTTTCTTCTTGTTTGGGATCACCTGATGGCCGCATGCAGGTAATGCAGCATTCATCTTTGGGTTAGCCACTCGGTATATCGTCCCTTGTTTTCTTCTCATTTCATCACTCCCTCCTAGAAAGAAAAAACGATGAATAGTTTCATTGATGAAACCGGAACAGTGCGTTTATTCCGGAGATCTTAACGGCAGAAATGCCGAAAAGACGCAATGAACTATTTATCGTTGAATTCATACACATATTACTTCAGAAAGGAATTATCAGAATTACATGACTTGCCAACGCTCTCCTTTTTATATGCATCTTGAAACTTGTTGATTATAGATATCAATAGCCATATTTTGATCCCTTCTCGGAAAAGACTGCGATTGCGTCGTCATCATATTCGTTCTGAACTCTCTTAAGGATCAGAGTTGTCCCGGGATTGCAGAATCCTGCCGCGTTATAGTCGTCCAAATGGGTCACTGTGATGTATGTTTTCGTCATAAATCTCACCTCACGCCTTTATAATAGAAATAGCAAATTGCAAAAAAAGTGGCCAAGCCTTTGGAGCCGAGGATGATTGATTATGAGTCTTGCGCTAATGATTTTGAAAACTATCTTGTTCTCCAAAATAAGGAGCTAAAGCGATTAACATCTGAAAAGAAACTCAGCTGGTATATCAGATGAGCGGCACCATGAGATGATCTCTCAATAAACAGATCCGGTTGATTGACTGTGCTGCCGTTAAGCGGAAGCGAAAATGTACAGCAGGTCATGATATGGCCGGGCTGAAGCGGCATCCTTCGTACGAAGCAGCTCCGTAACAGATCAGGGAATCTGTTAGTGCCTGAGCTAACATGCGGTCAATTCTATTGATTGTGATGAACTTAGGAAAAGCAGTATTAGCCCTAAGAACCCCGCGACTTAAGTCGTCGGGAGCGGTCAGGGTACAGGATAGGCATCATGCTTCCTATGGTATAATTCAATACATCATTAGATACTTTTATTAAAGAAATCGGACTGACTCGTATGGAAAAGAATGTGCGGGAAGAAGCGCAGGGCACAATGAAGAAATCATGGTTCATTCTTTTCAATGTGCTCATTATGATGGCACTGCTGGCTTTCGTGGTTTTTTATACGCGCTATACGAGCAGGAATACAGAAAAACGGCAGATCGAACACTTTGAAAACACCACGATCACAATGGAACATGTCACCGAGAATTATCTCGAGGGTGAACAGCGCATCTGCGATGTCTGGGCGCACTATATCAACAGTAAAGACATGTCCATTGATGATGCCGTCTCATACATCCGGATCTCCCATGTGCTGCCAAATGCATCCGCGCATATTGTGTTTGCGGATACGCTGATCGGTCTGTCCACAAGACCGCGGCGTGATGATGCGAATGATTATACTGTCACCTATGAACGGACGGGTCTTCTGAACAATGTGAGCTGGATCGATGATATCGGAGAATCCATCAACATCTCCCGTGCCTATACGAACCCGATCAACGGTGAACAGTCCATTGCCTTCTGCAATAAAGTGACCGTTCATGATCCGGAGACAGATATTCTCCGGGATGCCATCCTGCTGCGTGTGCTGCCGTTAGCAGAACTGCAGCAGAAGTGGGTCTTCCCCCAGGAGGAATTTGAGACTGCCGAACTTTCCATGATCGATGCGGCAGGCGATTATATCATCAAAGACCATTCGTTCAAGAACTCCAGTTTCTTCGAGTTTTACCGGTCATACAACAGCAGTGATACCGCAACGGCGAAGGCACTCTTTGAAAAGATAAGTTCCTCGACCGGTTCATTCACAATGCTGAACTCCCGCGGGGAGGAATGCATCCTTGCCTATACCCCGGTTGAAGCAGCAGGGGAATGGACGCTTCTCAATATGATGCCGATCCGTGATCTGATCGTAAACAACGAAGACTGGATGCTGATCGGGTTTGTATCGTTAGGCCTGCTGATCCTGTTCGTGGTTGATATGGCCGTCATGCTGCTGTTCAACAGACAGCTGCAGGAAGCGGCTACCGAAGCCGCAGCGGCCAACAAGGCAAAGACAGACTTCCTCTCCACGATGTCGCATGATATTCGCACACCGATGAACGCGATCATCGGTCTTACAACACTGGCGGAAAAGAATCTCGGCGATAAGGATCTGGTGGGAGAACATCTCAGGAAGATCTCAATGGCCAGCAATCATCTGCTGACACTGATCAACGATATTCTCGACATCTCCAAAGTCGAAAGCGGAAGACTGAGCCTCAGCCCGCTGACCTTCTCCATTGCCGAGACGATGGAAAATCTCGTGAATCTGTCGCAGCCGATGGTCAAGGAAAAGAACATCGACTTCAACTTCCGTATCGGCCGGATGGACAGGGAGTACTTCTACGCAGATCAGCTGCGTCTGAATCAGATCTTTATCAACATCCTGTCCAATGCGATCAAATACACGGAGCCCGGCGGAAAAGTCAATGTGGACGTGTACGAAGAGGACAGCGAGAAACCCGACTGCGTACGGCTGGTCTACCGGGTCGCTGATACCGGTATGGGTATGAGTCCCGAGTTCATGGAAACCATGTATCAGCCGTTCTCACGTCAGACAGACAGCCGTGTCAACAGTATTCAGGGAACCGGTCTCGGACTTGCCATCACAAGGCAGATGGTCGATCTGATGGGCGGTACGATTGACTGTCAGAGTGAGCAGGGCAAAGGAACGACATTCACCGTAGCACTGGATCTTCCGGTCGCAGAGCGGCAGAGAGAAGATATGACGCTTGAGCCGATGGATGTGCTGATCGTCGATGACGATGAGATCCTTCTTGAAACGACAGTGGATGCACTGCAGTCACTCGGTGTGACTGCCGAGTGTGCAAGAAGCGGAAAAGAAGCGCTCGAAAAAATCACGCAGCGGCATGCGGCAGGCAATGACTACAGTGTTGTGATCGTTGACTGGAAGATGCCGGATCTTGACGGTATTGAAACGACCCGCCGGATCCGCACAGAACTGGGCGAAGACACACCGGTTCTGCTGGTATCCGCATATGACGTATCGGATATTGAAGATATGGCGAAGGAGGCCGGCGCAAACGGCTTCGTCAGCAAACCCCTCTTCCGCTCCAAGCTGTACGATAAGATCAACACGATTCTCGGAAACGAGGCGACGTCCGTGGAGCCGGAGAATGACTACTCCGACCTGAAGGGACTGAGCATACTCATTGCCGAGGATAACGATATCAACTGGGAGATCATCTCCGACATGCTCAGCATGCATGAGATCACGACAGAGCGTGCCAAAAACGGACGCATCTGTGTGGATAAGATGCGGCAGGCGGAAGAAGGAAGCTATGCCCTCATCTTTATGGATATCCAGATGCCGGAGATGAACGGTCTTGAAGCCACAAGGGCGATCCGCAAGCTGGATAACCCGTGGGCGGCCAGCATTCCGATCATCGCCATGACGGCAGACGCATTCTCGGAGAATGTCACTGAGTGCATGAATGCCGGCATGAACGGACACATCGCAAAACCGATCGATATTAACCTTGTTATTAAGGAGATTCGCAGAATCAAGGAGAAAAAATCATGAAAAAGCTGATCTGCACCTTTTTGTTCCTCTGTATGTCAGTCACGCTTGGCGCCTGCGGCCAGAAACCGCAGGAGGAGGCAGCACCGGAGGCCGGATTTAAGCCGGCGCTCGACACCGCGACGGACTGCAGTATCACGGTAGCCGGAAGCTACGACAACTTTGAAGCACTGGAAGCGAATTTGACCGGTTCAACGAGTTCTATCCGAATGTGCAGCTGAGTTATGTCAAACTCGATGACTATAACAATGTGCTGGGCACAGTGCTCGAAGGCAATGACAACCCCAACATCTTCTTCTCCTATACCTGGATGATGGGAAATGAAAAGTACGATAAAGTCGTTGCGCATATGGAAGATCTTTCCGATCCTGCCCTGGGACTGAACCTTGACTGCATCCGCCCGGGTCTCATCAACCATGATGCGGAAGACCGTGTAAAGCTGATACCGGTATTCTCCAGAACCTACGGCATGCTGGTGAACAACGATCTGTTTGAAAAGGAAGGCCTCAGCATTCCTTCAACCCAGAAAGAACTGATGGATGTATGCGCACAGTTCCGCGACAAGGGCTATAGCAGCCCGATGATGGGCTACACCCTCAAATCATCCGGCAGCTTCATGTATACGATTGCTTATCCTCTGTTTACCGCAGCGCTTGCGGAAAACCCGGATGCGCTGAAGCTTGCCAATGATCTCGATCCCGCTGCCGGAGAATATATGCGTCCGGCACTGGAAGCGGTACAGCAGCTGATCTCAGACGGCTGCATTGATGTGGCAGAATGTGACAAGATCGAAGACAACTATACCGAAGTGATCCTGCGCTTCTTTGAAGGCGATGTGCCGATGATGATCTGCATGGCAGATACTGTTTCCGGAACAAAGAAACGGGAAAGCCAGTCAGAGGCATTCACCAAGACACCGTTCACATACACATTTGTCCCGATCCCGACAACAGAAGACGGCGTAACGTTCATCGATAGTCCTTCCATACAGTTCTCTGTAAACAAAGACTGTGAAAATCTGGATATGACCAATGAATTCATGCGTTTCCTGGTCGCAACGGAAGAACTGAATGCAATGGCTTCGGTGAAGCGTCTGGTAACACCGACCACAGATCTGTCTGTGGATGCGATCTATGCGCCGTTTGCGGCAGTACCTTCTGAGCGCATCTTCTCCCCGGAAGCGATCGGCATCACGGATCCGCTTACCGTTCAGATCCGCGTGGCATCGTTCGAGGTCGGAAAAGGGACACTCTCTGTGGATGAGGCCATCGCAAAATACGGCAGCTTTGAGTAACATCCGCTTCTGAGGCATGGTCTCCAAATTCTGTGGGGGATAGGTCAAATTCCATGGGGGCCACTATGGGGGACCTCAAGGAAAAAGTCCTGAATCCATGGGGGACCAAGGCAAAAAATGAAAGAAGCTTACAGAGAGGTGATGACTTCAATGTAAGCTTCTTTTTGGTTCTTGCAAATCTGGTGTTGATGAAGAGATCAGATAAATAGCGAGACATTAGGACATGGTACAGAAGAATGTGCCATGTCTTTTGTTATTGAAACGGACCATAGTGTTAGCGATAAGAAGGATTCTGACCTTGAATGAA
>JAFOLE010000001.1 GCA_017419465.1 Solobacterium sp.
TCGTTCCGAATGACGGTGAAACGCTGCTGGTTGTAAATGTTACGCTGAACAACACCTTTACGGAGGCCATTCCGATGTTTGACTCCGACTTCCAGGCACAGTGGGGAGCGGACGGTGACGACGATTACCGGTTCCCGGTCACATTCGATGATCCGACGATGATCGAAAAAGGCATGCTGGAAGCGGAATATGAACTTGGTGCCGGAAAGACCGTTACCGGAGATCTCGTCTTCTCCGTACCGGGCGGACAGAGTGAATACTCTCTGTCATTCCTGGAATACTACGCACCCGGTGAAGGGGAAGAGAACGGGGCCGAAGGCGATCTGTTCTTTGTCTACTTCAGCGCACAGTGAAACGAATAACAGCTCTGATCGAGTGATCAGAGCTGTTTTACTGTGAGTTCGGATGGTTCTGCCGGAATGGTTTCGTACAGCGTGCGGGAGATGACCGGCGTATTGGGTTTCAGATATTCATTGTTCAGAAAGGACAGATAGGCACCCGGTGTTACAAGACCGCTCAGATAAACCAGGGAAAGATCCTTGTTGCGGATCAGTTCATCCGCAAGCAGAACGCAGTTTGTGGAGGAGATGAAATAGGTCCGGAATTTTCCGTGGGTGAATTTGTACATCTGGCCGCCGGTGTATTTATACACCCGGCTTGCATAGTCCTTGTATGGGGTCATGTCCTGGCCCGCCTCATCTGCCCGCTGGGCAGCACTCTTCCAGGGAACAGCCCTGGAAAGCAGTTCCCTGATATGCTCTTCCAGCACTGCTTTCTGTTTCTCATTCAGGCGGATACCGTAGCCGACAATCGTTTTGCCTTCCACATTGATGCACTGACGCAGGAATTTCTCTTCATCGACCCACAGCAAGACGCCATCCCCGTAAGTCCCGACAAGATGCCGGCTTTCCGGGTCATGATTTCCGTAGGAAATGATGGTTCCCTTATATGAGATGTCAATGTGTCCGAACGCCTCGGGACCTTTTCCCTTCATATGAATAAACACCTTGAGATCTGCGTCCTGCGGATCGTTTTTATTGGATAACCGTGATGATTTCTGAAGCTGCCGCAGGGAGATGTACAGTTCGAGCGGGAAAAAGGCATTCAGAAGGATCGGCGGACTGTACGACCAGGAAGGCAGATCGGGATGGAAATGCCGGCGGAAAATGGACAGATGAAACAGGGCGCCGAGAATCCCGTACATCAGGAAATAGATTCCCGCAAACACGGAGAGGACATCCGTCTTGATGGACAGGTTATGACTCAGAATCATGAACAGGGAAAGCAGAATGGAAACGACACCGATGAAAAACCGCGGATAGGCACCGGGGAGCTGATCATGAACCAGTACATGAAACTCGACAAGGGAGATGAAGCCGCGTCCGAACATCCACCAGCCGAAGAATACATGGAACCAGCGGACGAAGTTTTCCGGCTGCACAAGAATCGTAAAGAGAAAGACAATATCAAATACCACAAGCAGAGTCGTTGCGGCATTGAGGCTGCGGATTCCGGAACGGATATTGAGCAGAAGGCGGATCGGCAGGGCTGCGCAGATCACTACGGCAAAAATATAGAGAATCGACCACCCGGTATAACGGCGGGTCAGAAACAGAATCCCGGTCACGATGACCAGGATGTCTGTACCGAAGTTGCCGAGGGTGTCGAAGAAACTGATTTTCCTCATGCCGGAATCCTATCACAAATGCGCAAAAAGTGCATTATCTGCGCACATTTCGGGCAAATGAGCCCATATGCCCGAGATTGAAAAAGGTCAAGACATGACATATCTGCGGTTCGTGTTAAGATAAACAGGCACGAAA
>JAFOLE010000086.1 GCA_017419465.1 Solobacterium sp.
GAGGTTTCTCCCCGCTTCTTTGCGTCAACGCTTTTCGCAAGTTCACTCATAAAATCCAGTTTATCTGCCATAGCCCTGTCCCCTTATGACTGTTACTGTATTGGTTCAGTCTTCTGATTTGAGTTCGAATATCATATCGCGGAGTTCCGCTGCACGCTCGAAATCGAGTGCTCCTGCGGCTTCGCGCATTTCGGCTTCCATATCCGCAATCAGTTTTGCCTTGTCCTTTGCGGCAATCTTTGCTTTCTTCTTGATGTACTTCGCGGCCATTTCGCGTGTTTCCTTGCCGCGGATCGCATCTTCCACCGGCTTGATAATCGTCGTCGGTGTAATGTTGTGTTCAATGTTATACGCTTCCTGTATCGCACGCCGGCGCTCCGTTTCCCGGATCGCGCGTTCCATACTTCCGGTCATGACATCCGCATACATGTGGACTTCACCGGATGCGTTACGTGCGGCACGTCCGATGGTCTGAATCAGCGAACGCTCGCTGCGCAGGAAACCTTCCTTATCCGCATCAAGGATGCAGACAAGCGAGACTTCCGGAATATCCAGGCCTTCTCTCAAGAGGTTGATTCCGACAATGATGTCCACTTTGCCAAGACGCAGATCACGGATGATTTCCGTCCGTTCCAGTGTCTTTGTCTCGTGGTGGAGATAGGCAACCTTGTAGCCTCTGTCCTTAAGGTAATCCGTCAGATCTTCCGCCATGCGGACCGTAAGCGTTGTGATGAGGATACGTTCGTTTCGCGCAATGCGGATATCGATCTGTTCACAGATGTCGTCCACCTGCCCTCGCGTCGGCTTGACGATGACTTTCGGATCAAGCAGTCCGGTCGGACGGATGATCTGTTCGACCACCTGATGGTCGACATGTTCGAGTTCATAATCACCCGGCGTTGCGGAACAGTAGATGACCTGCGGAACGATGGTCTCAAATTCATCAAACCGCATCGGACGGTTTTCCAGTGCGGAAGGAAGACGGAATCCGTATTCCACAAGCGTTTCCTTACGCTGGCGGTCGCCGTTGTACATACCGCGGATCTGCGGCAGTGATACATGCGACTCATCCACAATCAGCAGCATATCTTTCGGGAAGTAATCAAACAGATTCCACGGCCGCTGGCCGGGTTTGCGTCCGTCGATATGCATGGAGTAGTTTTCGATACCCGAACAGTAGCCGTTTTCCCGCAGCGCTTCCACGTCAAAGCGGGTACGCTGTTCAAGACGCTCTGCCTCAAGCGGTTTGTTGTTGTCACGGAAGTACTTCAGGCGCTCTTCCAGTTCTTCCTCAATATCCGCACACACCCGGAACATCTGTTCACGGCTGCGGGCATAGCCGCTGGCCGGGAAGATGTTGTAGAACTGGAATGCGTTCTGTACATGCGCGGTCACCGGATCGATTTCCGTAATGCGCTCGATCTCATCCCCGAACATCTCAATACGGATGTTGTACTGAT
Source organism: Solobacterium sp. (assembly GCA_017419465.1). Classification (GTDB taxonomy): domain Bacteria; phylum Bacillota_I; class Bacilli_A; order Erysipelotrichales; family Erysipelotrichaceae; genus Bulleidia. Next base: position 1,461 of record JAFOLE010000086.1, read on the forward strand.
CCGTATAGCTCGGGGTCACATCAATGACATCCCCGCGCACGCGCACCGTACCGCGGGTCTGATCCGTATCGTTGCGGCGGTACTGCAGGTCAATGAACTTCCGCAGAAGATCATTGCGGTCATAGCTTTCACCGACCCGGATCGTAAAGAACATGTCCTTGTACTGTGCCGGATCACTGGCCGCATAAATACATGCGACCGAAGCGACAACGATTGTATCTCTGCGTTCCAGAAGCGAGTTGAGTGTCGATTCCCGGAACATGTCGAGTTCCTCGTTGATCGCCGCGGTCTTCTCAATATACATGTCGTTTTTCGGCATGTATGCCTCCGGCTGATAGTAGTCAAAATTTGAGACAAAAAACTCTACCCGGTTATGGGGAAAGAGTTCCTTGAATTCACTGTACAGCTGTCCTGCCAGTGTTTTGTTGTGGGAGAACACCAGTGTCGGGCGGTTTACCCGCTCGATGATATTTGCCATCGTGAAGGTTTTACCGGTACCGGTCGCACCTTCGAGAACCTGTTCCTTTTTGCCTTCCTCAAGCCCTTTGACCAGCGCATCGATCGCCTGGGGCTGATCACCGGTCGGCTTGAACGGAGAAACCAGTTCAAATCGTTCCATAGCGTTCCTCCTGCTGTTTCGAAGGTGTTACGGGTTCATACATCAGCGCATCCGAAGACACCGCAGAAGACGGTTCCCCGCTTTCTGCCGGGGCAGATGGTTCCTGGTGTGCTTCCGTGCTGCGCAGGATTTCGAGTGCCCGCTGATACTGCGTATCCGATTCATCGTTGACGGTCCATTCATGAATGACTGCCGCGATCATCGTTCCGTAAAGATCTTTATCGATTACTGTTTTTTCTTCCAGTCCGCTGGCTTTTTCAAATGCCACCAGCTGTTCTTCGGTTTTTGCGGAATAATAGCCGTCTATCCGGTCCGGCGCATAGCCGAGGAAATCAAGACAGAGCTGGACTTCCTTTACGATCGGGCTGACCGAATCCGGTTCATACGACTCATCCTCTTCCAGTGTGGTATAGGAGCTGTTGAGCACTTCATGAAGTTCGATCGTTTCATCCGGTTCAATACCGGTGTCATTGATCCAGCGGCCGTTGGGGCTCTTCCAGATACTGTCGGTGTATTTCAGTGCGCTTCCGTCATCGAAATACTGCGTGACCTGCACGCTTCCCTTTCCGTAGGTGGTGGTTCCGATTATCGTCACATCATCCCGGTTTTCCTTCAGGCCGAGCGTAAATGCCTCCGCGGCGCTTGCCGTATTCTCATTGACAAGCAGAACGATCGGCGAAAACTGCGTATACTGCCCCTTGTCCGTCTTGTTTACTTCCTTTGTGCCGTTGGAATATTCGCGCTGAATGAATACCTTGTTTTCCGGCAGTAACAGACTGATGACACCGCGCAGCGCTTCCAGATATCCGCCGCCGTCATCCCGCAGATCAATGATCAGCTTTGTGGCGCCCTCTTCTGCGAATTGGTCGAGGAATTCCTGTACTTCCACTTTCGTGGTTTCGCCGAACTGCTCGATTGCAATCATTCCGATTCCGTCTTCACAGACTCTGCCGTCAACGGTATGTCCGACTTTTCCGCGGGTGATATCCAGGGTGATCAGTTCGCCTTCCCGCTGGAAAACGATCGTCACAACGGTTCCTTCTTCACCCTGTACGAGTTCCTTGATTTCATCCGTCGTCTTGTTTTCGGTAATGACTCCGTCAACGGAATGAATGATATCGCCGGCCTGCACGCCCGCCTTCTCTGCCGGGGAATCCCGGAAGACACGGGTAATGAGCTGAAGACCGTTTTCAAGA
>JAFOLE010000087.1 GCA_017419465.1 Solobacterium sp.
CAGTAACAGGTCCATCGAGCACATATACTGCTTGAAGGCATCAATCTTGTTGTTCTGGATGGCCTTGACCACTTTATCCACAAACTTTAACGATTCAATATAATAGACTTTCTTATCCGGATAGTTCCGCTTGACGTAATTGCCGATGGCCATCAGAAGATGGGTCTTTCCAAGACCGGAATTACCGAAAATAAAGAGCGGATTGAAGTACTGACCGGGATTTACCGCGCAGGCCAGCGCAGCCGCATGGCTTTCGCGGTTACAGTCCCCGACAACGAACTGTTCGAACGTATGTTCGGGATTGATCGGCATCGACTTGAATTCATCATCCATCTCGATGACCGGATCGATGGTTTTTGTTTTTAACAAGGATTCGAGTTCACTTTCCTGAATGAATTCAACGGGAATCATGCCGTCGCTGTAATTCAGGGCCGCAATGGCAGCGCTGACCATGTCGGCGTTCTGGGACATTACCTGCCGGGCAATAATGTTTTCCGTTACGATTACTGCCTTTTTATCATTCAGCTCCTCGATATAGGAGGTGCGGTAGAATGTCTCCATCACAGTCGGGTCAACCTTGCCGTTGGCAAGCAGGTATTCAAGAATCCGGTTCCAGGCTTCCGCCAGAAACTGATCTTTCGTGTGTGTCATATGTGTTACTTTTCCCCTAATGCGTGCAATAGAATTTTATGACTCTCCACAGGGAAAATCCACATCAAAAATGTGGGTAAATTATTTATCCACAAAACCAATTACATGAAAATACTGCGTATTTTTCGGGATTATATAAGTTATCCACATTTACTAACAAAATTTCAGGTGGATAAAATTGTGGATAAATTATCAACGTGCCTGAAAACAGGGGATTCTGTGGAAAGATTGTGAGAATGAATGAAAACCACACAAGTTATCAACATCAAAAAATGGCTTGGTTATGCGGTTTTCTGAGAAACTCTCAGTTTTCCACATTTGTGGAAAAACACTTTTTAACAGCGGTGAATGCCATGTGGAAAAGAACAAAAATCATGAAAACAAGGTACTGATTTTTACAAAGTTATAAACAATTTTCATCGTTCTGCAGTGCAGAATGCGCAGAGCGTGCATTTCTCCCCAAAACAGACGAAACGGCCGGTACTTTTACCGGAAATCTGCCATAATTAGAAGGTATACAAGCGGACATTTTTAAACAGAAGGAGAAAGACAGGTTATGTCAGTAAGATCATTTGGCTTTAACAAGGAAGGGGAAGAAGTACTTCTCTATACGATTGCGAACGGGAATATCGAACTTTCGGTATCCAACTACGGCGCAACGATGGTATCTCTGATTGAGAAGAAGACCGGCATTGATGTGCTGCTGGGCTATGACAATGTGGAAGGCTATACGAGTCATGCCGGACACCTCGGCGGATTCATCGGCCGTACGGCTAATCGAATCAAGGACGCGACATTTACGCTGAACGGCGAAACATACAATCTTGAAATCAACAGTAAGACAAACAACATTCACGGCGGTGAGACCGGATTTGACCGCGTGATGTATGAGGCAGAGGAAACGGACAATACAGTTACGTTTCATCGTATCAGCAAGGACGGCGAAGCCGGCTATCCGGGTGATCTGGATGTGACGGTGACCTATACCTTACTGGAGAACGGCGTCGAGCTGAAGGCCGAAGGAAAGGCACTGAACAAAGATACGCTCTTTGCGATGACCAATCATAATTACTACAACCTGGACGGCAGTGATTCTATTCTTACCCATAAGGTCACTCTCCATGCCCAGCAGTATGCGGATGATGATCCGGACGGCATTTCCGTACTTCCGTTAAAGAATGTGGAAGGCACCGCCTTCGACTTCCGGAACGGAAAGGAACTGGGACAGGATATTGCCTGCGATGATCCGCAGATCATTCAGAACAACGGCTATGACCACCACTGGGCAATTGATGGAACCGGGCTGCGCGAGTTTGCGGTATGCCAGGGCAAGCAGCTGGAAATGCGCGTCTGGTCCAACCTGCCGGGCATGCATATGTATACCTCCAACTTCCTGAACGGAACCGGAAAAGGCGGAAAGGCACATACACCGCATACCGGTGTCTGCTTTGAGCCGGAATTTATCCCCAATGCGATCAACTATGACGGTGTTGTCAAACCGATCGTAAAATGCGGTGAGACATCGACCCAGCTGATTCAGCTTTATCTGAAGAAAATTTAAAGAAAACAGATCCTATGAAAAAACCAGTCTTGGCTGTTCTGGCATTCTTTGCGGCAGCGTGCGCAGGCACAGGTACAAACAATAATCTGAAACCGATGAACATACAGATTGAAAACGAGTTTGGCAATGCGCTGGTTTCCTGGGAGAAACCGGAAGGAAAGGAACTGCACTATGATGTGCTGATTCATACCGTATCCGGTTCCGACGGCGGAAAGACCGGAGAGATGGTATGTTCCGTACCGACGGAACAGGAATCGTTCCGTGCCGGTGATTATATTGCATGGTATGCCCAGGAACATGAGTATTACGGTCCGGTTGCGGTTCAGGTGACTGCGTATGACGGAGAAACGGTCATTGCGCAGGGAGACAGTGAACCCATCATGGCGGAAGAATGCCTTCCGGCGGTGAAGGAACTGATCCTGGGAGAAGATGTAAAGCCGGAAGACATTATTCTGATTTCCTGGAGCGGAACCGGTGAAATGCGGGAAGACAACTTCCACATCACGCTGGTGAAAGAAGACGATGAATATACACTGGATGCGGAATTCTATGATGAAAACGGACCGCATCTCGCAGACCGTACGGTGGATGAAGCCGTCTTTGAACAGGCAAAGCGTTATCTGGAAGGCGGCCGCATTGTCCGGAAGACGATGGAAGATCCGGAAATCATCTGGCTGGACAGATCCGAGTCCGGTTATCAGCTCTGGTGGAATGATATGAGTGAACTGGAGAGAAGCCGGTATGAATTCCTTCCGGCAGATTCACAGGAATGGCACTTTAAGGAATTTCTGAAGGAAATCACCCTGGAATAAACAAAAAAGAGGACCCCATTATGATGACAATTCTTGAAACCTTTGAGGCAAAGCTCCGCAAGGATCCGAAAAGCATCGTCTTTCCGGAAGGCAGTGACGCACGTGTTCTGGAGGCGGTATCCCGTCTGCTTGCGTCGAACTTCCTGTTTCCGATTCTGATCGGAAAGGAAGCGGAAATCTATGCGGCCGCAGAAGAAGCCGGCTACAACATCCGCGGCGCAAAGATCATCGATCCGCAGAACTATGAGCGGTTTGATGAGATGGTCGACCTGTTCGTGAAGATCCGCGCGCATAAGAACATGACGGCAGACAAGGCACGCGTTGTGCTGCTTCATCCCAACTACTTCGGCTGTATGCTGGTGAAGATGGGAGAAGCGGACAGTATGCTTTCCGGCGCCACCTATGCGGCAAATGATACCTTACTGCCGGCACTTCAGATACTGAAGAAGGAAGGCGAAAACCATACCGTCAGCGGCTGCTATATTCTGGACCGCGCCAATGCGACCGGTGAAAATACACGTCTGGTCATGGGTGACTGCGCGATCAACGTCAATCCGACGGAAGATCAGCTGGTGGAAATCTGCGGCGATATCATCCGCTGCGCAAAGAAGTTCCATCTCGAACCGAAGGTTGCCTTCCTCAGCTATTCCACCAACGG
>JAFOLE010000088.1 GCA_017419465.1 Solobacterium sp.
CAATGCCCATTGTTATTTCACGGCTTCCTTAATGCCTTCCGCAAGTCCGGCGAGTCCCTGAATTTCAGAAGGAATGATGATCTTGGTTGCCTGGCCGTTGGCTGCCTGTGCAAATGCCTCAAGGCTCTTGATGCGAAGCACTGCCTCATCTGCGCCGGCTTCACGGATCATGCGGATACCGTCCGCATTCGCCTGCTGAACCTTGCGGATTGCTTCAGAGTGACCTTCCGCCTCACGGATCTGGCGTTCCTTCTCCGCTTCTGCCGCGAGAATGGTAGCCTGCTTGGCAGCTTCCGCATTAAGGACTGCAGATTCCTTACGGCCTTCTGCCTCAAGGATCATTGCCTGTTTCTGGCCTTCTGCAGTAAGAATCGCGGCACGCTTCTCACGCTCTGCCTTCATCTGTTTTTCCATGGATTCACGGATCGCTGCAGGCGGCTGAATGTTCTTCAGCTCAACACGGGTAACCTTGATTCCCCAGGGATCCGTTGCGGCATCGATCGTTGCCAGCATGCGGGAGTTGATTGCCTCACGGGAGGTCAGGGTTGCGTCGAGTTCCATATCACCGATGATGTTACGCAGTGTTGTGGCGGTGAGATTTTCCATTGCCATGATCGGATTTTCAACACCGTATGCATACAGTTTCGGATCAAAAATCAGAAAATATACAACGGAGTCAATCATCATCGTGACATTATCCTTTGTGATAACCGGCTGCGGTGCGAAGTCCGCTACCTGTTCCTTCAGCAGAACCTTGCGTGCTACACGGTCCACCACCGGCAGCATGAAATGAATACCCGGCTGCCATGTTGCACTGTACCGACCGAGACGTTCAATGACGAACGCACTTCCCTGCGGCACAATTCGAAGACATGCGACCAGCACAAGAATCACCAGTACAAGAATCACAAGAATATCAAAGAAAACCGGCATAATATAATACCTCCTTTTGTTACCTTTCAATTATACCATGGGCAGGTATTCAAAGATTCAGCAGCACCAGTGCCGCCAGGATCATGCACACTCCTCCCAGCATCCGCCGGGTCAGCTGTTCCTGAAACAGAATGGAGCTCAGGATGAGAATCACAAGCAATGTTCCGGCACTGACCGCCGGATATACCAGCAGTGCCGGCAGCCGGTTCAAAGCTCCAAGCAGCAGATACGCCGAGGCATAATTCGGAATGCCGACCAGAATTCCGGACAGGATATCCCTGGAGGTGATTCGAGCTCCGGTTTTTCGAGTTTCAAAACGGCTGAGTCCGAATGTGATCAGTGAGGCGCACAGAAAGAGAATCAGGAAATACTGCGGTTCCTGCGCCTGTGATCCGACTTCCTCGAAAATCTTCGCCATGGCATCGCCGCTGCCGCACCCAAGCAGTGTGCCTAGCAGAAGCGGCGTGCTGACACGATGCGTCTTTGCCGGAGAAAAATCGCTGTGAATCACAAGTATGGCCGCCACTGCCGTCACAATGCCCGCAAGCCGAATCCAGGATACCGATTCCCGGAAAATCAGCACGCTGAGTGCCAGCGGCACCAGCAGCCCGAGTTTGGAAAACGCTCCGGTCAGTGATGCGCCGTTAACCTGAATACTCCGCTGCATCATGACAAGCCCGAGTACAAACAGAATGCCCCCGCAGAGACCGCAGAGCACCGCAACAGCCTGAATCTGTGCCGGCTTTCCCAGGCACTGCATCAGCGCAAGGATGACACAGGTCAGATAATTGCCGAGAAGCACCCCGTACCGGTTTCCTGCCCCGTTTCCGACAGCCCGCAGAACCAGTGTTACGGCAGCGCTTGCGGCAATCGCAAGAATCAGATACAGCATCCACTCACTCCAGATACATGGATCTCAGACGATCCCGGTCTTCATCCAAGACTTGCAGCACATCACGGAGGTAGGTTTCCATCCCGCCGAAAGTATCATCAATTGCCTGATACAGCGTATCAAGGTACTCCTTCTCCGCACCGAACAGTACCCGCATTGCCATTTCACTGGCCGGGTCGGAAAGATTCATCATTTTCTGAAGCTCGCCAAGCAGATTGTCAATCTCTTCCTTCAGATGCACGTTGGTCATCAGATAGTCTTCATAGATGTCTTCTCTTGAAACACCCAGCAGTTCTTCCACTATCACCGAACCGAATCCTGCACGGTCCTTTCCGGCAGTGCAGTGCCAGAGCACCGCCTTTTCACGTTCTTCCAGAAGCAGTTTTACAAACCGGGCATACTGGGAAGCGCAGAACTCACTGCTTCCGATCATCCGGTACATATTGCACATATGTGCCCTGGCTGTTTCCGGTTCCTTCATCATTCTGATGCCGGCATGCCGGTCTGACTCTTCTTCCCGTGAAATACCGACCGTCTGTTCCGTCAGGATCGGAAGATGGACCGCTTCCACACCGGGAAGCACCGGATCCGGTTTCTCTTTCACTTCCCGATCCGTGCGGAAGTCCACGACGACACCGACCAGATCTGTGAGCTTTGCCCGATCCGCTTCATCCGCATAGAAAAGATGACCGCTGCGGATCAGCCTGCCCCGGCGGACCTTCCGTCCTTCTGCGCCAGTCATTCCGCCCAGATCTCGTGTATTGTTCAGTCCGTTCAGCTGGATTCGTTCTGACATGTGGTTCCTCCTGTCCCTGTTTTCGAAAGATGCTGTGCGCAATTCTCAAAACAGGGCTATATTAACGTATATATGAGTATAAAGCATCCGCGCTCTGCGAAGACAGATTTTGAACATGGTGCGGTCTGGAAAGTCATTCTGGCGCAGTCCCTGCCGCTGATGACCGCGCAGATCGTTCATCTTCTCTACAATATCGTTGACCGTGTTTTCATCGGTCATATGCCCGGAAACACCGGTGCCGCGGCGCTGACCGGCATCGGCCTTGCCTTTCCGCTGACCACGATCATTGCGGCGTTTACGAATCTCGTTGCGTCCGGCGGTGCCCCGCTGTTTGCGATTGCCCGCGGCGCGAAGGAAGAAAAACGGGCATCGCAGATTCTCAATCAGGCCGCAATGATGTTAACTGTTTCCTCGCTGATTCTGTTTGTCTTCTGTTATGTGTTCCGGCGGCCGATTCTGTTTCTCTTCGGCGCATCCGAAGCCTCCTACCCGTACGCCGACAGCTATCTGAAGATTTATCTGCTTGGCACGACATTTTCCATGATTTCCACCGGAATGAACAGCTTCATCAATGCCCAGGGATTCCCCCGGCACGGAATGATCACCGTGCTTGCGGGTGCCGTCGTGAATATCATTCTGGATCCGCTGTTCATCTATGTATTCCACATGGGCGTTGCGGGTGCGGCCCTTGCGACCATCATCGCCCAGGGGATTTCTTTTGTCTGGGTACTGTACTTTTTCTTCTCAGATCTCACCATGTACCGCATGGAGGCAGACCTCTGGAAACCAGAGGGAACACTGATCAGGGAAATCTGCAGTCTCGGCATTACCGGATTTATCATGCAGGGAACAAACTCCCTGGTTCAGATCGCCTGCAACGTCACCCTGCGCACCTTCGGCGGGGATCTGTATGTCGGTGTCATGACCGTCATCAATTCCATCCGGGAAGTCATGTCCCTTCCCTGCAATGCCATTACCCAGGGTGCACAGCCGGTCATCTCATTCAACTACGGCGCACGGAAATACTCCCGCATCAAGGCATGCGTAAAATTCATGACACTTGCGGCAATCATTTATACGCTGGCCGCCTGGGCTGTGGTGATTTTCTTCCCGGAGGCGCTGATGCGGATCTTTACCGATGATGCGGCGATGATCTCTGCCGGCACAAGCGCGCTGTTCATCTATTTCTTCGGATTTGTATTCATGACCTTCCAGTTTGCCGGACAGTCTACCTTTACCGCGATGCGCTGTGTCAAGCGGGCTGTCTTCTTCTCTTTGTTCCGGAAGGTAATCATTGTCGTTCCGCTCACCTTCCTTCTTCCCCGTCTTGGATACGGCGTAAACGGTGTTTATCTGGCAGAGCCGATTTCCAATCTGATCGGCGGACTTGCCTGCTTTATCACGATGTATTTCACCCTGTACCGGAAACTTCCACAGGACGGAACCCCGATGGAACAGGTATGATGATAAGTGGAGAATAGTTATGAACCTGCTTGCATTTGATATCGGAGGAACCTCCGTTAAATACGGTCTTGTAGATCCGCTTGGCACAGTAACCGGAAGCGGCAGTTTTCCGACGCCGCCGTCACTTGATCAGCTGTTGCGGAATATCTGCATGGTCTATACGGAACTCGGCGCAGACGCCGCCGCAATCAGTTCACCGGGTGCGGTCGACAGTGCCACCGGATTTGTGCACAGCGTAAGCGCCGTCCCCTATCTTCACGGTCCGAATATCCGTGAACTGATTGCGAATACAATTCATGCGCCGGTCGAAATTGAAAATGATGCCAACTGTGCCGCGCTTGCGGAGCTCGAACTTGGCGAAGCGGCAGATATCAATGACTGTATCGTCATTGTCATCGGCACCGGGGTCGGCGGAACCGTAATCAAAAACCGGACCATTCACCGCGGTGCACATAACAGTGCGGGAGAATTCGGGCTGATTATCACCGACGGCAATCCCGATACCGGAGACCGGCATGTCTGGTCCTACTATTCCACAGTGAAAACAATACGTCATGCCGAGGAAGAAGCCGGTCTTGCGGCGGGAAGTCTGACAGGTGAAGAACTGTTTTCCGGCGCCGCTTCAAACCGGATCTATGCAAAGCATGTCGGACGGTTCTATACCGCCGCCGCAATCGGCACCCTTACCCTCCAGCAGAGCTATGACCCCGAACGCATTCTCATCGGCGGCGGGATCAGCGCACGGCCTGAACTGATATCACAGATCAACCGCTACATCGATGAGGTTACCGGACCCTATCGAAGCGCATTTGTAAAACCGGACCTGCGTACATGCAGATTCCGCAATCATGCAAATCTTGTCGGCGCTGCCTGTCATTTCCGCAGTCTTCACGGAGAACTCCTGTGAGCAGCCGGCTGACATTTCCTGACGGCTTTCTCTGGGGCGCTGCCGCAAGCGGACCGCAGACAGAAGGTTTCTTCAACAAGCCGCATAAAAGCATCATGGATCACTGGTATGACATCCAGCCGGACGATTTTTTCAATCAGGTCGGTCCGGATATCACCTGTGATTTTATACATCATTACGAGGAAGACTTTGCGTTAATGAAGCGGCTGGGATTCAATTCCTACCGCACATCCATTCAATGGACACGGCTGATCCGGGATCTTGAAACCGGAGAGCCGGACCCGTCAGGAGTTGCATTCTATCGGAATGTGATTCAGGCGGCAGAGAAAAACGGAATCGAACTGATCTTCAATCTGCATCATTTTGACCTTCCGGAAGAACTTTTGGAACGTTACGGTGGCTGGACCAGCCGGCATGTAGTTGAGCTTTATGTTAAATATGCCCGGACCGCCTTTTCGCTGTTTGGAAATGATGTACATCGCTGGGTCACCTTCAATGAACCGATGGTCATCGCGGAAGCCGGCTATCTATACGGATTCCACTGGCCGAAATACCGCGGCCGCGGAAAGGATGCGGTTCAGGTGATCTATCATCTGAACCTAGCGTCTGCCCTTGCGATACAGGCATATCGTTCCATGAAACTTCCCGGAACGATCGGCATTATCCTGAATCTGACCCCTGCCTATCCCCGTTCCGACAGTCTCGAAGACCTTGCGGCTTCGGCATTTGCGGAGGACTTCTGTAACCGGTTCTTCCTGATGCCTGCCGTGCACGGCGTATTTCCGGAACGTCTGATCCGCACCCTGAAACAGGATGGCGTACTGTTTGAGGAATCGTCGGAAGATGCGGCGATCCTGCGTCAGAACACGGTGGATTTTCTTGGTCTGAATTATTATCATCCGCGCCGGGTAAAGGCACGGGAAACCCGCCTGGATACCGCGGCGTGGGTTCCCGACCGGTATTTTGAAGACTATGAAATGCCGGACCGGCGCATCAATCCCTACCGGGGATGGGAAATCTATCCAAAGGCGGTCTATGATATCGCCATGGCAGTGAAGCAGGAATACCGCAATATTCCCTGGTACCTCTCGGAAAACGGCATGGGAGTTGAGGGAGAAGAACGCTTCATCGATACCTCCGGCAGAATTAAGGATGACTACCGGATCGCTTTCTATGAGGAACATCTTGAATGGCTTCATCGCGCCATAGAGGAGGGATCTTCCTGCTTTGGCTTTCATGCATGGACCGCCATTGACTGCTGGTCCTGGAACAACGCATTTAAAAACCGCTACGGGTTTGCGGCGCTTGATCTTGGCACCGGGAAACGGACAGTTAAACAGTCCGGTGACTGGTTCAAAGCGGTTTCTGAACAGAACGGGTTCATCCCTTCCGGATCAAACTGACAAAACGCAAAAAATCCAGACCGCCGATGGGGAACGGTCTGGATTTTCATCTGGTTTTACGGGGTGTTCAGCGGATGAAGTTGGTCCGTATCGGTGCTTCGTATTCCGGCTCTCTGACACCGGCAGCTCTGCCTGCCTCAATGCATTTGAGAAGCCATGCCATATTTTCGCCGAGCGTGCGCATGGTCTGCAGACCTTCGAGGTCTTCCATCGCCTGCTCTTTTGTATTGCCGTGAATCTGGTTCCAGTACTGAGAGGTCACGACAGGCATATTGTTGATTTCAAAATACTTGTTCAGACGCTCAAAGCTTGCGGTTGCGCCTCCCCTGCGGCAGGAAACAACTGCGGCACCCGGCTTTTTGATCAGCTTATCGCCCGCACTGTAGAACAGCCGGTCCAGGAATGCGGTAATCTGCGAACACGGTCCGCCGTAATAGACCGGGCATCCGACAATCAGTCCGTCAAAGGTATCCGCCGCTGCCGCAACCTGATTTACCGCGTCATCAAAGACACAGTGCCCGAGCTTTCCGCATTTATTGCATGCGATACAGCCCTGTACTGCCTTCACGCCAAGCCAGAGAATCTCTGTTTCGATTCCGTTTTTGTTCAGTGTTTTTGCGCACTCCTCCAACGCAAGGTTCGTGCATCCGTCCTGATGCGGACTTCCGTTAACCAGCAATACTTTCATCATTGTCTCCTTCACCCTTCACTGCAGAGGGGCCTCTGTATTCCAGACACAGCATGGTCAGATCATCAAACTGTTCCGCATCCTTTACGAAGCGGTCGACCGAACTGCGGACTTCCTCAAGAATCTGTTTCGGCGCAGCATCCGCATACTTATTCAGTGTTTCCAGCATGCGGTCGGTTCCGAACATGTTGTCCTGTGCGTCGGTCGCCTCCGGAACACCGTCGGTGTACAGGAAGAGTTTGTCTCCCGGTTCAAGC
>JAFOLE010000089.1 GCA_017419465.1 Solobacterium sp.
AGTATGTAGACGAAAAACACTATGTGCAGGATGAGAAGTGGGGACCGGATACTCCGACGCTTCAGGCTGCAGGAAGCACACTGAACGGTATCCTGATTGAAGGCTTCACAAAGATCATCATCGGCGAAAAACCGATCGACTACTTTGACGAAGTTGTCCAGCAGTGGAGAACTGCCGGCGGCGATAAGGCCACACAGGAAATCAACGAAACCTACGGCGGCTGATCATTAAGTGATTTACATACCGGCAGCGGAGCTTCCATACGCTGCCGGTATCCGTCATCTTCTGAAGAAGGAGAAAGAAATGAAGAAAAAAAAGTTTAATATAAGCAGTTTGTGGCAATACTACCTGATGCTTGTGCCGGGAGTGATTCTGACCTTCATATTCAGTTATATTCCTCTGTACGGTGTAATCATCGCGTTTGAAAAATACAACGTCGGTATGGGATTTGCCTCACCGTGGGTCGGACTGGAAAACTTCCGTTATCTGTTCGCCCAGCCGACATTTACAAGAACGATCTGGAACACCTTGTACATCTCATTCTGGAAGCTTGCGCTCGGCATCGTTGTGCCGGTCACGATCGCGGTGCTTCTGAATGAAATGGCTTCGGACAAGCTCAAGCGGTTCTATCAGACCCTGATCTATATTCCGAACTTTCTGTCCTGGATCATCATGGCCGGTGTCCTGATGGATATTCTGAGCAGCACCGGCGCGATCAACATGATCCTGATGAAACTGGGCTTTCCGGGTGTGGACTTCCTCGGAAACGCAAAGGTATTCCCTTGGACAATGATCATCAGTGATGTATGGAAAGGCTTCGGTTACGGAACCATCGTCTATCTTGCGGCGCTGACCGGAATTGACCCGAGTCTCTATGAATCGGCGATGCTGGACGGCGCAAACCGCTGGGAACAGATCAAAAACATCACTATCCCACTGTTAATGCCTACGGTTGTGCTGATGACCGTGCTGGCGCTCGGAAGTGTTCTGAACGCCGGCTTCGATCAGATCTACAACCTGTACAGCCCGGCGGTATGGGAAACGGCCGATATCATCGATACCTATGTCTACCGTCTCGGTATCCAGCAGGCGCAGTATTCCGTCGGTGCGGCGGTCGGTCTCTTCAAGTCCCTCGTATCCGCGATCATGGTAATCGTGTCCTACAGACTGGCCGACAAGCTTGCCGGCTACCGGATTCTGTAATGGAGGTACGGATCATATGAAAAAGAAACAGTTCTCACTGTATCAGCTGATCCTGATCATCGGACTCGGCATTATCTGTATTACATGCGTGCTTCCGTTTATTCACCTGCTTGCGGTATCCTTCTCCAGCAGCGCTGCGGTTGCGGCGGGCAGGGTAGGATTCTGGCCGGTGGAATTTACGGCCGCAAGCTATGAGTATGTCATTACCGGCGGACGCTTCCTGCGTGCGATGGGTATTTCCATTGAGCGTGTCACTATCGGAACACTTCTCAATATCGTTCTGATGATTCTCACCGCATACCCGCTTGCGCACAATGATCTCCCCGGCCGCGGCATTCTCTCAGGCTTCTTCGTTCTGACCATGCTTATAGGAGGCGGTATGATTCCGACCTACCTGCTTGTCTCAGGACTCGGACTCAAGGATACGATCTGGGCGCTCGTTCTGCCCGGCGCGCTTCCGGTCTACAATATGATCATTCTTATGAACTTCATCCGCGGACTTCCTCCTGCACTGGAGGAGGCGGCCTGGATCGACGGCGCGTCCCCGTTTCAGACTCTCATCTATGTTATCTTTCCGCTGCTCGGTCCGAGCCTTGCGACCGTCGGACTGTTCTCCATGGTCGGCCACTGGAACGACTGGTTTGCCGGAATGATCTACATGAGCGAACCGCTGAACTATCCGCTTCAGACATACCTTCAGACCCTGCTCGTTGATTTTGAAAAACTCCTGCAGTCGGATACCACCGGCAACATCCAGGATATTCTTTCCAAGATGAATGCCCGTACCGGCCGTGCGGCGCAGCTGTTCCTCGGCGCGCTGCCGATCATGCTGGTATATCCGTTCCTGCAGCGGTACTTCACAACGGGTCTGACGCTCGGAAGCGTTAAAGAATAACCCCATTTACCCATACTCCTGCCCTGCGGAGGACAGCGCCGCAGGGTTGGAAGATGGGTTTCTTAAACAGAGGCAGTCGCAGATACTGCAGGATTGATTCGGAGGAAACATGCGCTTTTCAGGAACACCCAGACCGGATTTTGATTACATGCAGGAAGAGAAACGGGCCACCGGACTGAAACGGGTCTGGGAGGTTTTGTCGCGGGATTATATCCGTCTGTATGCGGCAGGTATGCTCAATGTGCTGACCATGGTTCCCCTTGGCTTCCTGCTTGGATATGCGCAGGCGACCCACAGTATTCTGATTTCCATGCTTGGCGGAATACTCGGCGGAATGATCGCGGCGCCCTGTTTCTACGGGATGTGTGATTCCCTGATGCGGAGTCTTCGCAATGACTACACCGGCTGGCGGGAACAGTATGGGACCTCGATCCGGGAAAACTGGAAAAGCACCCTGTTTCCGGGCGCCTTCTGGGGCATGATCTTCTCGCTTCAGTTTTTCATCCTGATGCATCTGCATGTGCTGGACGGAGGAGTTCTGATCCTGGTATCGCTGTTTGTCAGTATTGCGGTATTCACCGGACTCTTCCTCTGGTTCATCTCCCAGCATGTCCTGATTCAGATCGGGTTTGCGGCGCTGTTTAAAAACAGCTTTCTGCTGTTCTTCCGGTTTTTTCCGAAGACTGTGGAAATTACAGCGGCGGCGCTGGTATATCTCGGACTGCTGTTAAGGATGTTTCCCAATTCGGTATTCCTTCTGATCTCGGCAGGCTTCTGGCTGCCGCTGCTCTGCATCTTCCTGATTATCTATCCTTCACTGGATCAGATATTCAGTATTGAAACAACATTACAGAAACGGAAGAAATCTTCCGCACAGAATGAGGATTAATAATATGCCTGTTGTATTTGATGAACAAGCTTCGACAATTACCATCAACACAGAAAACACAAGCTATCAGATGAAGATCGGTCCGTGCAGTATTCTGATGCACACCTATTACGGACCGCGCATCGACTGCGATGCGGGTTATGCGGTGTCCTACCGGGACCGCGGCTTCTCCGTCAATCCGTATGACTCCATTGAAAACCGGCGGGTTTCCTCGGACACGATGCCGCTGGAATACCCGTGCGAGGGAAGCGGCGATCACCGTGCCCCGGCCTTCAGCCTGCGGCGGAAAAACGGTGCCGTCGGCTGTGATCTGCGCTATGTGAATCACAGTATTCATGCAGGAAAGTACAGTCTTCCCGGACTGCCCGCGGTATATGCGGAAGAGGAAGAGGCGGAAACGCTTCTGGTTACCCTGCAGGATCAGTCCGCGCACATCACGGTAACCCTGCAGTACGGCATTCTGCCGAAGCTGGATATTATTACCCGCGCCGCATGTGTTGTAAATGACGGAGACGAAACGGTATTTCTCGACAATGCAGCGAGCGCAAATGTCGACATCATTGCCGGAAACTGGGAACTGATTCACTTTTACGGAAGACATGCGGGCGAGCGCAATACCGCAAGAACGGAAATCGGCCAGCGCGAGATTGTGATCGGAAGCCGCAGAGGAATGAGCAGCCATCATGAGAACCCGTTTGTGATCCTTGCGGAGAGCGATACGACGGAACTGCACGGCCAGTGCATCGGCATGTGCTTTGTCTACAGCGGATCCTTCGCATGCAATGTATCGAAGGACGCGTTCGGAACCGTTCGCTCGGTCATGGGCATTCAGCCGGAACACTTCGATTATCCGCTGGAACCGGGTGAATCCTTCCAGGCGCCGGAAGTGATCCTTGCCTACAGCGGAAGCGGTCTTGGTCATCTGAGCCATCTGTATCACAAGGTGATTTCCGATCATATCTGCCGCGGTCCGTGGAGAAATGCGCGCCGTCCGGTTCTCATCAACAACTGGGAAGCCACCACCATGAACTTTGACGGCGATCTGATCGTTTCCATCGCAAAGAAAGCAGCTGAACTCGGTGTTGAAATGCTTGTTCTGGATGACGGATGGTTCGGCGCACGCAATACGGACATGGCAGGTCTTGGCGACTGGGTGGTCAATGAGAAGAAGCTCGGCTGCACAATGGGCGAGCTTGCGGACAAGATCCGCGCCATGGGCATGAAATTCGGTCTCTGGATCGAACCGGAAATGGTCAATGAAGACAGTGATCTGTTCCGGACGCATCCCGACTACGCGATGCGTATTCCGGGAAAAGATCCGGCGCTTGGAAGAAACCAGCTGGTGCTGGATTTCTCAAGAGAGGAAGTCGTGGACAATATCTTCGGACAGATTTCCAAAGTTCTCGATGAATGCAGAGCGGACTATGTGAAGATGGATATGAACCGTCCGATCGTGGATGTATATTCCGCCGTGGCGGAGTATCAGAGCCAGGGAAAGATTCTGTATAACTACATCAAAGGTGTCTACCGTTTTATGGATATGCTGCTGGAGCGCTATCCGGATCTTCTTCTGGAAGGCTGTTCCGGAGGCGGCGGACGCTTTGACGCAGGCATGCTGTACTACTGTCCGCAGATCTGGTGCAGTGACAACACGGACGCGATTGACCGGATCCGCATTCAGTACGGCACCAGCTTCTGTTATCCGCTGAAGACGATGGGCGCGCATGTTTCTGCCGTACCCAACGGCGATACCAAGCGCTGCACGCCGATCCATACCAGAGGGGTTGTCGCAATGGAAGGCACCTTCGGCTATGAACTGGATCTGAATCTGATCTCCGAATCCGAGATGGAAGAGGTGAAGGAACAGATCGTAACGTTCAAGAAATACTGGGATCTTCTCCACAACGGAACGTACTACCGTCTTACCGATGTGATGAAGAACCGCTCCGAAGCCGCATGGATGATGGTTTCGGAAGATCAGAAGGAAGCGCTCGTCAATATTGTGGTGCTTGATACGACAGGCAACTGCCCGAACCGGTATATCCGGTGCGCGGGACTTGACCCGATGGCGCAGTATGAGGATGAAAAGGGAACGGTATACTCCGGCAATGTGCTGATGACGATCGGACTTCCGATGCCTCTGAAGTATGTGCCGAATACCCAGTGGCGGGAGTTCGCACGGGAATATGACGCCTTCCAGATTCATCTTGTAAAACGGACCGTCAGCGCATAACAACTGACATACAGCAGCGGTATCCCTTATTCTCTTCCTGTATGGAAAGAACGGGAGCCGCTGTTTCCTGCTTTCAGGAAACGGACACTCGCAGAAAGGGCATACGAAATGGCCAGTGAATATCTGAAATGGAAATACCGGAATGAACAGCCGGAAGAAAAACACGGTGATACCGGCCGGAACTGGAAGAACTGGTTTCATTATCACAAGTGGTTTCTGCTTGCCGGGGTGATTGTCCTGGGAATGCTGGGAAGTCTTTTTTCCGCGATGTTCGGGATCGGGAAAACAAAGCCTGATCTGGAAGTGGCGGCGGCTGTATCCGTCCTGCTTTCCGATGAGGACCTGCATTCCATGGAAGAACAGTTTGCGCATCTTGCCGGGGATTATAACCATGACGGAAAGACCGTTGTCAGAGTCCATTACTACCGGCTGAATGCGCCGGACCATACACCGGAAAACGATGATGAGGCGCGGATCTATTATGCAAGTGAAATACAGCTTGCCGGAGATCTGGAGGAATGCGGCAGTTTTCTGTTTCTGATGGATGATCCCGACCGGTTTCAGAGGACCTTTCAGATTCTCTCCCTGCGGGACGGTTCTGAACCGGAAGAATATACGGATGCGTCCGGCTGTACGGTGCACCTTTCGGAAATCGAAGGGTTTGCGGAGATTCCCGCCGCAGAGAATCTGTATCTTGCACGCAGGCGGTTTCCGAAAACGCAGACCGTAAAACACCTGTCTGAATGCGAAACAATGTGGAAATCAATCACGGAACATGTGATCCGGAAAGTCATGAAGACCTCAAGGGAGATCTCATCGTGACGGAAAACGGTGTTGCCGTATCGGATGATAAGAGACGCGTGGAGTTTATCCGCAGAGCCCTCTCAGGTGTTGAGAACTGCTCAATGACGGTATCCCGGTGAAGGGGTATTGTTACTGGAGCCTGATGGACAACTTCGAGTGGCAGAAGGGCTTCGGAATGATGTTCGGTCTGATTGCGGTGGACCGCAGCACACAGGAGCGCAAACCGAAGGAAAGCCTGGCTTATCTTGGGAGTTTTGCGGCAGAATAAGCATTATGTATGACATGCCCTGACATTCGGGGCATGTTTTTCGTTGTTTCCGCAAAAGCAATTGCGAATGACGAATCATTCCGATTTAATAATGGTAGA
>JAFOLE010000090.1 GCA_017419465.1 Solobacterium sp.
CGGCTATGGAGAGGCAGGCCCCTTTGAGTATGTCACGGGAGACAATCTTGACACCTGTATGGTCATTGCGCAGGCATTCCGGGAAAAACTGATCGGAGAGGACCCGCTGGCCATTCAGCGTATTCATTCCATCATGAACGGAATGTATCACGGTCATACCTCGGTCAAGGCCGCAATCGATATTGCCTGTTATGACATCGCCGCAAAGAAGATGGGCGTTCCGCTCTACCGGTTTCTCGGCGGACACAATCCGACCTTTGTCTCGGATGTGACGATCGGTATCCGTTCCCCGGAAGAGATGGCAGAGGAATGCCTGGACTGGAAGAAAAAGGGCTTCTCCATCCTGAAGATCAAGCTCGGGGAAGACATCCGCGAAGATGCGGAACGCATCAAAGCGATCCGTGATGCGGTCGGAGATGAGGTTACCCTGCGGGTGGATGCCAACCAGGGGTGGACGGTCAAGGAGGCCATTCAGATGGCGCCGTTACTGACATCATTGAATGTGGAACTGATGGAACAGCCGGTAAAGGATTATGACTATGCCGGACTGAAATACGTCACCGATCATACTCATCTGCCGATTGCGGCAGATGAAAGCTGCCGGGTGCCGGAAGATGCCGCAAAGCTGGCAAATATGCGGGCGTGTGATGCGATGAACATCAAACTGATGAAATGCGGCGGAATTGAACCGGCCCTGCGCATCAATGCGGTCAGTGAGGCAAACAACCTCTGGTGCATGCTTGGATGCATGGGCGAGAGCGTCATTGCCAATACCGCCGCAATGCATTTGTTCGCGGCCATGGACAATATCCGCAAGGCAGACCTGGACATTACCTTCTTCTCACACTGTGACTGGATCACAGGCGGCTTTACCGCAAAGGGCGGAGAAATCACATTAACGGAACGTCCCGGAATCGGGATCGATGTCGACGGATTCTGAAATTGAACTGGAGGGATTGAATGATGGAAACCGGAACTTATCTCAGCAGACTTGACGAACATGCACAGGAGCTTTTACAGAAATGGAACCTGCAGGGCTTTTCCATCGGAGTCGTTAAGAACGGGGAAGTCCTTGCGGCGAAGGGTTACGGCAAGAAGAATGCGGAAGAGGCAGTCGATGCGGAAACCATGATGCCGATCGGCTCTGCGACCAAGAGCTTTACGTCCTTACTGCTGGGAATGCTTGTCGAAGAGGGCAAGGTAACCTGGGATACGCCGGTCATTCAGTATCTGCCGCAGCTGAAACTGTATGATCCGTATGTGACGAACCATGTCACCTTAAGGGATCTCTTAAGCCACCGCACCGGCATTGCGGCCTATGATGCACAGTCCATCTATCCGGTTCCGGAAAACCGGATGGATATGATTCCGCAGCTGGAATATCTTGAACCGCAGTTTGATTTCCGTGCCGGATTCAGGTATTCCAACCAGATGGTGATGCTGGCGGGATGTGTGGCAGAAGCCGTAACAGGAAAGACCTGGGAAGAACTGGTCGTTGAACGGATTCTCAGACCGCTTGGTATGGACCATACCGTGATGTCGGTTACACAGATGGAAGAAAACCGGTCCATTGGCTATATCTTCAACGGACAGGAAAATGCACCGAAGCCGTATCTGTATGTTAAGGGTGTCGTACCGGCTGGGGCTATCTTTTCGTCTTTCGGAGACATTATGAAGTATATTCAGTAC
>JAFOLE010000013.1 GCA_017419465.1 Solobacterium sp.
CAGCGGTACGAGTGCATAGTAGTACAGCGCCCAGGAGAGAACGGAAGCACCGAAGATGACGAAGATAACCGCGATGCCCATACCGACGGCAGAGCTGAGTTTTGTGGATACACCCATGAACGGGCACATACCGATAAACTTTGCGAGAATGACGTTATTGATCAGAAACGCCGACAGGAAGATTGTCAGAAGATTCATATTACGCAGCCTCCTTTACCTTCGCCGCAGCTGCAGCGGCAGCCTTTGCGGCTTCCTTGGCCGCATCTGCCTTTGCCTTGGCGGCAGCTGCTTCCTTCTTCTCATTATTGAGCTTATATGCGGAAACAAGCGCTGCGAGAATCGCAAAGGTCAGGAATGCGCCGGTCTGAGTGGTGAATACCGGAATTTCAAATCCTTCCGGGATGAGACGCAGCGAGAAGATCAGCTGGTTGGTCATCGGGTTGGAAAGCTCAATCACGCCGCTGCCGAGAATCTGACGGATCAGGCTCATTGCGAGCAGTGAGAACGTGTAGGAGAGCCCCATCATGAGACCGTCACGTGCGGATTCCGCCACGTTGTGTGAACATGCATAGGCTTCGGCACGGCCGAGGATGATGCAGTTGACAACGATCAGGTCGATGAAGGTTCCGAGCGTTGTGTAGAGCTCCGGTGTATATGCCTGCATTAACATGCCGACAAGGGTAACCAGTGTAGCGATGACAACGATGTAGACCGGAATATGGATCTCATCCGGTGTCAGCGGCGCAATCAGCGAGATAACGATATTGGAAATCGTAAGGACAACGATAACCGCAACGCCCATGCCGAGTGCGTTGTTGAGAGTGGTTGTAATTGCGAGAGTCGAGCAGATACCGAGATACAATCCGAAGACCGGATTGTTATAGATCATCTCTGACCAGAAACCGCGTTTCTTTTCATTCGATTCACTCATAACTGCCTCCTCTTATCTTGCATTGAAGAGCGCGACAGCCGCCGCAAAGCCCTTCTGTACTGCTGTGGATGTCAGTGTCGCACCGGACAGCAGCGGTGCGGTGTCAGACGTGGTCAGCGCATTGATCTGCGAGACATATTCATCTTCGAAGCAGCGCTTTCCGAATCCGCTGGTTTCATTTTCCGCCAGGACCTGATAGCCGCCGACGGTACCGTCATCGTTGAACGCGAGCAGGAAGTCAAATCCGTCAGAAGCGTAGCCGACACCGTGGATCTTATAGATCATGCCTTTGCCTTCCGCGCTGTAGACGCCCTGGATCATGCCGCTTTCATCTTCGAAATCAACTGCTGTAAAGTTTGCGCCCGGATAGATCTTCTCAAGATTGGCCTTTTCATTGGCGATTGCCGCTTCCGCAATGATCGGTGCGGTGAGGGCATTGACGCCGCCGAGAAGAAGACCGCAGATCGCGCAGAGAACTCCGAGCAGAACAACTTTGTATAAGGTTCCTTCTCTATTCATGTCAGTCCTCCTGAGCGGCTTTCAGTGCCGCCTGCGCCATGGATGCCACGGACCTTGTCGTGAAGGTTGCGCCGGTGACGAAGTTCACTTCGTCATCCAGGCCTTTTCCTTCAAACTGCGCCAGTGCGCCGTCGCTTGTCGCCATATCGCCGACGCCTGCAGTATCACCGAATGTGATCATACTGACCGAGGTGACCTTGCCCGTTGCTTTGTCGACAACGACCATTGCCTGGTTCATCTCATATTCGCCGTCCGCGTTTGTCACAAGACCGAAGCCCTTCGCTTCGCATGCGTACCGCACGGTGTTATTTTCTTCACCGTCAAGCACGCAGCTTGCCTTGTTTGCGTTGAAGTTGTAGGACATCGGAAGTGCATCGCCGAAGTTTACGTCCGCCGCTGCCGGTTTCGCAGCTGTCTCGCCGGAAGTTCCCGGTTCCGCACCGGCCTCCTTCAGAGCTGCCTGCACCATGGAAGCTACAGACCGTGTCGTGAAGGTCGCACCGGTGACGAGGTTCACTTCGTCATCCAAGCCTTTGCCTTCAAACTGCGCCAGCGCCGCATCGCTTGTCGCCGCATCGCCGACGCCTTCGGTATCGCCGAATGTGATCATATTGACCGAGGTGACCTTGCCGGTTGCCTTGTCGACAACGACCATTGCCTCGTTCATCTCATATTCGCCGTCCGCATTTGTCACAAGGCCGAATCCTTTCGCCTTGCATGCGTACCGTACGGTATCGTTTTCCTCACCGTCAAGCACGCAGCTTGCCTTGTTCGCATTGAAGTTGTAAGTCATCGGGAGCGCTTCGCCGAAGTTCACATCTCCGCCTGCAGGTGCAGCCGCCTCGCCGGAAGCTGCCGGTGCGCTGCCGGAGGATGCCGGAGCGGTTTCCTTCGGTTTGACCGAAGTTCCGACCAGGAGCGCCAGTGCTGCGAAGCATGCGCTTCCGATCAGGACGGTCTTCCTGAACTTCGCCGCATCCTTGATCTGGTTGCCGTCGAAGAGTTTGTCGATCGCCGGGGTAAGCATGTTCATCAGCAGGATGGCGAAGAGAACACCGTCTGCGAAGTTCGCCTTGAGACGGATGATGAGCGTCAGGGACGCTGCGCCGATTGCCCAGAGAATGCGTCCGGGAATCGTAACCGGTGTGGTGACCGGATCGGTTGCCATGAAGACGCCGCCGAAGAGGATGCCGCCTGCCAGAACATTGAATAATGCATATTCAATTCCGGCACCGTGCATCAGGCCGATGCAGAGGGCTTCCACAAAGACCGTGCAGATGTAGAAGACCGGTGTCTGCCAGTCGATATCACGCTGCCAGATCAGGAACGCGCCGCAGCAGAGAATCAGAAGTGCACAGGTGCTGCCGATCGTACTCGGATACTGGCCCAGGAACATTTTGCCGAGTCCGCCGTACTGGGAGATGAAGGAAGCGAAATTTCCGCCTGGAATCATCCAGCCGATGGAACTTGCGGCCTGCGTCGGTGTGGCACCGGTCGCAAAGTCAACGTTGTAGCCCGCCGCGAAGTTGCCCATGATGAGCGCTGCGCCGAAGGCTGCCGGGTTGAAGATGTTCTGACCGAAGCCGCCGAATACGAGCTTGCCGAAGTATACTGCCAGGACCGTGCATACCGCCATCGCGAAGTAGGAGGTGTCGATCCGGGAAATCAGTACGAGAATCAGCGCTGTGATAATTGAGTAGGAGGACTTCATGTCCTTCATGATGTCTTTCGACTTTGCGAACTTGTAGAATACCGCATCGGTCGCAAGCGCTGCGACAACGGCATCACATGCCAGCAGGATAACGCGGAGTCCGTACTGTGCGCCGAATGCGGCACAGTAGTAGATCACTGCGTAGAGAAGAACCGCGCACAGGCACAGTCCGAGATCCTTCATGATTCCGGTTGTGCTCTTTTCGTTGCGGTAGTTCGGAGAGGGGTTAAATGTCAGTTTCATATTCTTCTGTTCCCTCCCTTATTTCACCAGCGCCATATAGCGCTTCGCTCTGCGGACGCCCTCTGTAACATCCAGCTTGGACGGGCAGATGTATGTGCAGAGACCGCACTCGATGCAGTCCATGACACTGAGTTTCTTGAGGCTGTCGATGTCCTTGATTTTTTCGCATGCATTGATGCGTACCGGTACGAGACCGGACGGACATGTTTCCGTGCACTTTCCGCAGCGCAGGCACTTGACCGAGAACGGTTCACGGTGCTGCAGAACGGTAAGGCCGTTGTTTGCGATGCCGATGACGAACTGGTCGTTCGGAATCGTGCGTCCCATCATCGGGCCGCCCGCGATGAGCAGGCAGTCCTCGCCGACGTAGCCGCCGCACTGCCGGATGACTTCGGATGCCGGGGTGCCGACCGGAACGATCACGTTCTGCGGCTCCTTGACGCCGTCACCGGAAACCGTCAGATACTTGGCGGTGATCGGCATGCCGTTCTTCATCGCATTGCCCAGGGCAATACAGGTACTGACGTTGTTGAGGATGCAGCCGGCTTCCGCAGGCAGACGGTCATAACGCTTGCCTGTAAGCATGTAAATCAGCGTACGCTCCCATCCTGCCGGATAGATGTCCGCGACTTCAGCCACCTCAATCGGTGTTCCGTCGAACTGCTTGTGAAGCACTTCAATCAGATCCTTCTTGTCTTCCTTGACTGCGATCAGGCCTTTCGGCGCGGTCGACAGCTTCAGAAGCGCAAGTGCGCCGTCCCGCATCAGTTCCGGATTTGCCATGGAATTTGCGTAGTCCGCAGTCAGATACGGCTCGCATTCCACAGCGTTGATGATAAACAGGTCGATGCCTTCCGGTTTTGTGTATTTATTGAATGTAGGGAAGCCTGCGCCGCCAAGACCTGCCATGCCGGCAGACTTCACGAAATCGAGAATCTCCTCGCGTGTCGCAGTTTCATAATCAAATTCCCTGAACGCACGTGTCGCGCTGTGCTTGTGATCATTCTTAATGTGAATGTGATCACCTGGTTTCAGCGCAGCGGTCATGCGTTTCTCGATTCCCACAACAGTTCCGGAAACTGGTGAGAAAATCGGTACATACCAGAACCCGTCTGTGGGTTCACCGATTCGTTGCCCGACTTTGACTTCATCTCCCTCTTTTACGAGCGGCGAGCATGCGGCTCTGCCGTTCACGAGGGGAATGTACAGATCATCCGGCTCTTCCAGAACAAGAACGTCCTTATGGGCGGTCAGTTCCTTGTGTCCATCCAGATGAAATCGCATCGGTCCGGTTAAAATAGACATATGTTCTTTCCCTTTCCTCTCCTGAAACATAATGCATTATACCATTATTATTAAAATATTATGTATCCGCTTTCACATGCGGCGGATTAATTTCACTCTGTGCTACAATTTCATGTGCATGAAGAAACTTATATTTCAAAATCTGGTATTGTCTGCCGTCCTGCTTACGGGATGCGCGGAGGCTGCTTCTCCTGCCGCGCCGGCCGTGCAGACCTTTCAGAATGTCACAATCGATTCCGGCTTTGACACGGTGATCACACTGGTAGAACAGACCTCGGATCAGGAGGCCTTCCAGGCCCACTATGATACGATGTGCGAACAGTTTTCCCGTTATAACAGCCTGTTTGATATCTATAACACCTACGAAGGCATTGCCAGCCTCAAGACGATCAACGACAGCGCCGGCATTGCGCCGGTCGCCGTCAGTGAAGAGGTGATCGACATGCTGGAACAGGCAAAGGAAATCTGTGACCTGTCCGACGGCGCCTTTGACATTACGATGGGCTCGTTACTGCAGGTATGGCACCGCTATCGCGAGGACGGCCTTGCGGCCAACGAACAGGGAAAACGCGGCACTCTGCCGGATCCTGCGGAGCTGGAGGCAGCGGCCTCTCACCGCGGGTTTGAACATGTCATCATCGACCGTGAAGCGGGGACGGTATTTATCGATGATGCCCGGGTATCACTGGATGCCGGCGGCATTGCGAAAGGATTCTCCGCGGAGCGCACGGCCCGCGTTCTCGAACAGGACGGCGCCATGCATGCGGCCGTCAACGCCGGCGGAAACAACCGCACGATCGGCGCAAAAGCCGACGGCAGCCCGTGGAATGTCGGAATTCAGAATCCGGACGGTCAGGGAAGCCTGTTTGTCGTGCGGGTTACCGGCACGAACAGTTTTGTGACAAGCGGCGACTACGAACGTTATTACATTGCGGAAGGCGATGTGAAACTCCATCACATCATTGACCCCGCCACAAACATGCCCGCAGACCGCTACCGCTCCGTGACAATCATCACGCCGGACAGCGGCGCGGCCGATGCCCTGAGCACTGCCCTCTTTGTACTGCCGTATGAAGAAGGCGAAGCACTTCTGAAGAAATACACGGAAAAAACCGGCGATCCTGCCGAAGCCATCTGGATCATGGCAAAGGATAAAGCGCAGGATGCGCCGCATACCCATCGTCTTGGGCAATATACGATCGCATGGACCGACGGGCTGGAAGGCAGTCTTGTCTGGAACTGATATATAATTGGGATTATGAAACCGCAATCTGTGGAAGAACTGAAACAACGTGTTTATCAGACGATTGAAATCGGCAACCGCAGTGATACGCTGAGCCATTCATTCGATATTTTTCTGACGGTCAATATCATCCTCAACATTCTGGTCATGGTCCTTCAGACCTTTGAGGAACTCCGGCAGTTCTTTCCGCTGTTTAATGCCATTGAAATCTTCACGCTCTGCGTGTTCCTGATTGAATACGCCCTGCGGATCTGGACAGCGACCTGCCGGTATCCGGACAAGCCGCCGCTTCAGGCAGCGCTGTCCTTCATCTTTTCCTGGGATGGTCTGATCGAACTGTTTACGATCCTGCCGTTCTTCTTCCTGTCCGGTTTCGTGGCATTCCGGATGCTGAGAGTGGTGCGGGTATTCCACCTGTTCCGCATCAATGCGACGACCGACAGTTTCCATGTCATTACCAGCGTTCTCTATGAAAAACGGAATCAGATCGCAAGTTCGATCTTCATTATCTTCGTGCTCATGCTCGCAAGTTCCCTCTGCATGTATTCCGCCGAGCACGCCGCCCAGCCCGGCGCATTCAGAAATGCCCTCTCCGGCATCTGGTGGAGCATGTCCGCCATCCTCACTGTCGGCTACGGTGACATTTATCCGATTACGGTTGCCGGACGTATCCTCGGCATCATCATCTCCTTCCTGGGCGTCTGTGTGGTCGCCATCCCGACCGGTATCATTTCCGCCGGATTTGTGGAACAGGCGCGGAAAGCGGAAATCGATCCGACTTCTCTCGAATCCCACATCAGTTCCGTGCTCATCGATGTCGATTCCCTCTGGAAAGGAAAAACCGTGCAGGAAGTCGAAAAAATCACAGGTCTTAAACTTGTGGTTCTGCGCCGCAGCGATGTGGTTATTCTGCCGCGGCCGGATATGGTCATCCAGCTGAAGGACCAGATTCTTACACTTGAGGAAACCGATCTGGACCATTCGGAAACCCTTCAGGCGTGATCCCGCGTGCATCTGCACGCTTTCTTTTTACGGAGAATGATTCTATGGCTCAGCGCATCGTACATTATCTGATTGCCGTCCGCCTTGCGGAAGAATATCCGGTTTCTGACCGGCGGCGGTTTCTGATCGGAAGTCTTCTTCCGGATGCGTACCGCTCGGTCAGAGAACGGGACATCACACATTACAAGGTTTCGGAAGGCGACATTCACTATTCCGACTTCCGCCGGTTCCGGGAAGAATTTCATAATCTGGTTCTGCACGATGATCTGTATCTTGGCTATTACCTGCATCTGGCAGAAGATGCACTGTACCGGCGCTATCTCCGCACGCACGATTACCGCCGCCCGATGAATCCTGAACAGCGCGTGCAGCTTCATCAGGATTATCACATCCTGAATTCCCTTCTCATAAAGAAGCACGGCATGCGGAACGAACTGACCGCTCCGATCGATCTTGCCGGTGAGCCGATCTCCCGGATTCTGTCCTTTCAGCTTCCGGAACTGATTGACGATCTGAACCATGACTTTCATGAACAGGTATACGGCGCGTGCCGTTACGTCACCCCGGATATCATCAACGGCTTCATTGAGGAGGCATATCCGTTCTGTGCCCAGGAAATGAATGCGGTCCGAAACGGATATTTCACGCTGGAACCGCGCGATTATGCCTATCACAAATGAAACGGCGGATCGCTCCGCCGTTTTCACCGTCTGCACTTCTTCGGTTCAGTTCTTTTTCCAGACCACATACGGATATCTGTCTTTATAATCATCAAACGTATATGGATCCACCGCAATG
The DNA here is from genome assembly GCA_017419465.1 of Solobacterium sp. GTDB lineage: Bacteria > Bacillota_I > Bacilli_A > Erysipelotrichales > Erysipelotrichaceae > Bulleidia. The sequence goes on from JAFOLE010000013.1 coordinate 7,753, forward strand.
TCCGTCAGCTGTTCACCGTCATGGAAGTATCCGAAGGAATCCACAAATTCAATTTCATTGTCTTCCGGATCATCTGACGGTTTCATCAGTTCCGCAAATTCTTCAGTCGTAAATACTTCGCCGCCGAAAAACTCACCCCCAAAGGTGATCTCATCCTGTACTTCGCTCAGTGTTTTCATCTTTGAACTCCTTTTCTGCCCAGCCGGTCACTTTTATTATTTCATACCTTTATGCCCGAACCGCCGGTCAGATCCGGCAACCGGCAGAAGAAAACCCCGGATCACGGGGTTCTCTGGTTATGCATGGTAATTTGGAATCTTACGCACCCGGCTTGCCGAGGAGCTTGAACATGTTCTTCTTGTATACTTCAACACCCGGCTGGTTGAACGGGTTGATGTCGAGCATATAGCAGGTCATAGCCGTTGCCAGGAAGAACCAGTAGCACTGGTAACCGAAGCTGTAGCCGCTCATATCCGGCATGCTGATCTGAAGGTTCGGAACACCGCCGGTCTCGACGTGCGCTGCCAGTGTGCCCTTCATTGCCATCTTGTTGACCCAGTCAAGGTTCTTGCCTGCCAGGTAGTTCATGGAATCCAGGTTCTCCGGATCGTTCGGAACGATGGTATCCAGGGTCGGCTTTTCAATCTGAAGGAGGGTCTCAAAGAGAACCTTCTTGCCTTCCTGAATGAACTGTCCGAGGGAGTGCAGATCAGTGGAGAAGGTTGCGGAATCCGGCAGGATGCCCTTTCCGTCCTTGCCTTCGGACTCACCCATCAGCTGCTTGAACCACTCGCCGAGGCAGTTGAGCTGCGGCTCATAGGTTACGAACATTTCAACGTTGTATCCCTGATTCTGCAGGATCCGGCGCGCTACCGCGTAACGGTATGCATCGTTCTTCGCAAGATCATCGGTATTGAGGTCATTGTATGCCGCAAGGAAGCCTTCCATGACACGGCGTACATCGATGCCTGCCAGTGCCATCGGCACAAGACCGACCGCGGTCAGTACGGAGTAACGTCCGCCGATATCATCAGGGATGACATAGCTGTCATAGCCTTCCTTGTCCGCCAGCGCCTTGAGGGTTCCTCTTGCCTTGTCGGTTGTCGCAATAATGCGGTCCTTTGCGCCTTCCTTGCCGTATTTGCGCTCCATGAACTGCTTGAGCAGACGGAATGCAAGTGCGGTTTCGGTTGTGGTACCGGACTTGGAAATAACGTTGAGAACAACTTCCTTATCCTTGATATGATTCAGCACCTGGCTTACATAGGTACTGGAGAATGTATTTCCGACAAAGACAACTTCCTTGCCGTTGTCCGGGTAGAGACCCTGGATCATTTCAATCGCTGCACGTGCGCCGAGATAAGAGCCGCCGATGCCGCATACAACAATGCAGTCAGCCTTATCCTTCATGCGCTCGCCGAGTGCGACGATGCGTTCAAACTCTTCCTTGTCATAGTTGACAGGCCAGTCGACCCAGCCAAGGAAATCATTGCCTGCGCCGGTCTTCTCATGAATCATCTTGTGGATTCGTGTGACATCTGCCTGATAGGATTCGATTTCTTCCTTCAGAAATGCCTGTGTGGAATCTAACTTCATCATAATTGTCCTTCTCCTTTTTCTGATTCCGTAACCCATTGCTTCATCATGCCGGCAATGGACGAAAACCCGATATGACTCACCGGAAGTTCCGCCTTCCGGTTCATCGGTCTTCTTCGGCCTCTCGAATGCGTCCGGTGCAGGGCTTTCAGGGAAAGTCTTGCCTGGTTGGCGGCAGAGTCGAAATCTATGATCTTTACCGTGATGGTATCGCCGACTTTTACATAGCGGCTGATGTCTCTGACATACCCGTCGCTGATCTCCGAAATGTGAATCAGTCCGCAGGTCTGCCGGTCCAGCATCACAAATGCGCCGTATGGCTGAATGCCTGTCACTTTTCCTTCTACCGTCTGTCCGATCCGATACTGCATTCCTTACTCCTATTCGCCATTTTACCACTTCGACATTCCCTGTGCTATACTCACATGTGGAGTTGAAAAGGCCATGATAAAAACGATGTATCCGTTCTGGTCGGCAATTCTTTCGGCAGTGCTCGCACAGCTGCTGAAGCCGATCGTACATTATATGAAAACCGGCAAGTGGAACCTGTGGCTGATCAAGGACAGCGGCGGGATGCCAAGTTCCCATACCGCCCTTGTCACCGCGCTTGCGCTGTCAGTCGGGCTTCAGGAAGCGTTCAGTTCCACGATCTTCGCGGTAACCGCAGCGCTTGCGGTCATTGTAATTTACGATGCCGCAAATGTGAGATATTATAGCGGTCAGAACATCAAGGTAACCCAGCAGCTCGTCAAGGATGTACAGGAAGAGCTGAACACCGAGTTTACCAATCCGATCTATCAGATCAAA
>JAFOLE010000003.1 GCA_017419465.1 Solobacterium sp.
GTGAAGGACACTGCGGAAGAAAAGCGCATTGAGCTTCATATGCATACAAACATGTCGGAAATGGACGGCGTCTGTTCTCCGGCTGCGGTGGTCAAATATGCCTTCGGACTTGGCCATGAAGGCATCTGCATTACCGACCATGCGGATGTACAGAGCTTTGTAAAAGCATTCAATACGGCCAAGGATCTTACAAAAAAGAATCCGGACCATCCGTTCAAGGTCGGACTTGGATGCGAGATGAACCTGGCGGAAGACCGCCTGACGATCGTCCGCAATGCGACCGATGAAAAACTGGATAACTGCACGTTTGTCTGTTTCGACCTTGAAACCACAGGTCTTTCCTGTTTCTATGATTCCATTATTGAATTCGGTGCGGTAAAGATCGAAAACAGTTCGATAACCGATCGGATGCAGCGGTTTATCAAGCCGCCGATGCCGATTCCGGCCGTCATTACCAGAAAGACCAATATCACCAATGACATGGTTGCGCGTGCCAAACCGTTCGCGGAAGCCATCGATGAGATTCTTGAATGGATCGGAGATGCGGTGCTTGTCGCACACAATGCCACGTTTGACTATTACTTCCTGAATGAAGAACTGCGCCGTCTTGGCAGAGAGCCGATTCACAATCCGGTCATCGATACGCTGGATCTTTCCCGCGCGATTCTGAAGGAACGACATTTTTACCGTCTTGGCAATGTGGCGAACTTTTACCGGATTACCTATGACGAAGATGTTGCGCACCGTGCCGATTACGATGCGGAGGTGCTTTCTTCGGTATTCCTGTCCCTGATGAGCGATGCGAATAAGCGCGGTGTCACCACACTGCGGGAACTCGATGACGTGCAGGACGAAGATGCCTACAAGAAGGTCCGACGCTCGCACGTGATCGTCCTTGCAAAGAATCAGGACGGTCTGCGGCGTCTCTATGAACTGGTGACGGAATCCTGTACGGAGACGCTCGTCGTTATGGGCAAGGAAGGCGGCGGAGCGGCAGAACCGCGGATCCGCCGCAGCAGCATCAACAAGGAACGGGAAAATATCCTGATCGGAAGTTCCTGCCTGAACAACGAAATCTTTGAGCTTGCCTGCAACGGCGATGATGAACGTCTGATCAACGCAATGCGCTGGTATGACTATATTGAAATCCAGCCGCCCGGAAACTACAGCACGGAAGTGGTGCAGGGATATATTCCCGACAATAACCGTCTGCGCGATGTTCTGAAGCGGATCATCCGCTGTGCGGCGATTGCCGGCAAGCCGGTTGTGGCGGACAGTGATGCCCATTACTGTTCACCGTCGCAGAAACGCTTCCGTGACGTGTATATCATGGCGCAGGGAGTCGGCGGCGTAACCCATCCGCTTTATATCCGTGACAATGATCTGCGTGTACGCACGAAGAATCCGGATCAGCATATCCGCCTGACGGATGAAATGAAGTCCTGTTTTGCGTTCCTTGAAGATGAACGCCTCATTCATCAGATCGTCATTGAGAATCCCAAGAAGATATTCGGCATGCTGGAAGAAGTACGTCCGGTTCCGTCCGGAACCTATCCGCCGGTCATTCCGGGTTCGGATGATAAGCTGCGTGAGATCTGCCACAATACGGAAATGGCAATGTACGGCTTCGAAGGAAAGGTGCCGGAAATTGTCAGCACACGTCTGAACGAAGAGCTCGACAATATCATCCGGAACGGATTCGGCGTGCACTATTACATTGCGCATCTGCTTGTAAAGCGTTCCAACGAGGACGGCTATGTAGTAGGAAGCCGTGGTTCCGTCGGATCCAGTTTTACGGCGACCATGTCAGGGATTACGGAAGTCAATCCGCTTCCGCCGCATTATCTCTGTCCGTCCTGCCACTACAGTGAATTCCTGGAAGAGGGAACCGTTGCCAGCGGATTTGACCTGCCGGACAAGAAATGCCCGCACTGCGGCGCCACCATGCGCGGCAACGGACATAACATTCCGTTCCAGACCTTCCTTGGATTCAATGCGGACAAGACACCGGATATCGATCTGAACTTCTCCAACGAATACCAGTCCCGTGCGCATGCCTTCATCAAGGAAGTATTTGGGGAGGCACATGCGTTCCGTGCCGGAACCATCGGTACGGTCGCAGACAAGACCGCATACGGTTATA
>JAFOLE010000091.1 GCA_017419465.1 Solobacterium sp.
CAGTGCGTGAATATGATTAAGAAAATGGGAATCGATGTGGTGGCCGAACAGGAAGAATCCCTGACGGATGTCCGGATCATCATCCGCTTCCCCAAATAAAACGGAGATACAGAAACTATGGGGAAAATTATCGCAGTAGCGAATCAGAAAGGCGGCGTCGGAAAGACGACGACATCGATCAACCTTGCGGCGGGTCTTGCCTATGCGGACAAGCGTGTCCTGCTTGTGGACTTTGACCCGCAGGGCAATGCGACCAACGGCATCGGTGCCGGAGCGGCCGGCTTTGACCATAACCACAGCGTCTATCAGGTACTGATGGGAAATGACACTGTCGAACAGGATGCCATTACTCTGGATATGCCGCCGCTGGATGTGCTTCCGGCGACGATCGATCTGTCCGGTGCGGACGTCGAGATGGCCTCCAACCTCTATGAGGTGGGCCGTGAACATCTTCTGAAACAGAAGCTCGACGCGGTGCGCTGGAAGTATGACTACATCATCATCGACTGCCCGCCGAGCCTCGGTCTGCTCAACACCAACGCACTGACCGCGGCGGATTCGGTCATGATTCCCGTCCAGTGCGAATACTTCGCACTCGAAGGACTGACCCAGCTGCTTTCCACGATCCGGCTTGTCCAGCGGCTCTGGAACCCGCAGCTTTCCATTGAGGGCGTTCTGCTTACGATGTTCGACGTCCGGACCAAGCTCTCCGTGGAAGTCCAGCAGGAAGTGCGCAAGTACTTCAAGGAGAAGGTTTACCGGTGCTATATCCCGCGCAACGTGCGTCTTTCCGAAGCACCCAGCCGCGGCGAAAGCATCTTCGAATACGACACCCGTTCCGAAGGGGCCAAGGCATATGTCGGCCTCGTCAAGGAAGTCATCGCGCAGAACGAAAAGAGGTAACGTATGGCAGATAAGAAAAAGAGCGGACTTGGCAGAGGACTGAATTCCATCTTCGGTTCCGATGTCGAACAGTTCCTGGAAGACATTCAGAATAACGGCGGCGATGCGCCGGGACGCAAGGAAGTGGAGATCCCGGTATCGGAGATCCGTCCGAATCCCTACCAGCCGCGTAAGGAATTTGAGGAGAAATCCCTGAATGAACTGGCGGATTCGATCCGCCTGCACGGCATCTTTACCCCGCTGCTTGTACGGCCGAGCGTTCAGGGCTATGAGCTGATCGCGGGCGAGCGCCGTTTGCGGGCCGCAAAGATCGCAGGTTTTGCGACGGTGCCGGCAATCTCGGTGGACTTCACCGATGAAGAGATGATGGAGATTTCCCTGCTCGAAAACGTGCAGCGTGAAAACCTCAATCCGATTGAAGAAGCGGCAGCCTATGAATCACTGATCAAGCGGCTTGGCTATACGCAGGAACAGCTCGCAGAGCGGGTCGGAAAATCCCGTGAATACTGCGCAAATATGTTACGGCTGCTTAAGCTGCCGTATCCCGTTCAGGAGATGGTCACCGAAAAGCAGCTGACCATGGGTCATGTCCGTCCGCTGCTTGGACTGAATGATGAAGAGGAAATGATCGAGGCGGCGGAAAAGATCCGGAAGGAACGCATGTCCGTCCGTGAAGTCGAGCGTTATGTGAAGGAACTCGCCGGCGGAAACAAACCGGAAAAGAAACTCCGCCATGAACCGGAAAAGGACCCGCTCATCCGGGATCTGGAAAACCGGATGACGTCAAAGCTCGGCACGAAGGTTTCGATCAGCGGAAAGAATCTGAACATCCGGTTTACGGATACGGCCGATCTCAACCGTATTCTCGATCTGCTCGGAATGATCGAGGAGTAACGCATGTCACTGCGTCACCCGGACAGCCGCTTCATGCGGTATAGTATCTATGGGTTTCTGCTCATCGGCATTCTCTTGTGTTTCTGGAAACGGCCGGTCGGGCTGGGCATGATCGCAGGCACGGTGCTTTCGGTCATAATCTATGAATGGAACGTGCATTACTGGAACAGGGTGATGGACCGGCGCACTGCCGGAAAGTTCACCGGACTTCCGCATTTTCTCATCAACTTCGCCCTGATGGGCGGAATTCTGCTGTATGCGGTAAACAATTCGGGCATTTTGAATATTTTTTCAACTGCAGTGGGACTAACGGCGGTAAAATCCGCTATTATTATCAGTGAATTATTCAAGCGAAAGGAGGCGGTGTGATGAAAATACAGTCAGATGTATATGTCATTATTCTTCTGACCGTCATTCTCGGCATCGGCATCATTCTTCTGTCAAAGAAAATTGATAAGGCAGATCCCCTGGCAGAGCCGAAGGGAATTATCCTGCCGGTGATCCTCGGCGTACAGATGGTCCACCGCAGTGTCACGGACAATGTCGGTGAAAAGACCGCAGATATTCTTACCCCGTACATCCTGGTGCTGTGGGTATATATCTTCTGTTCGAATACGATCTCGCTGTTCGGACTGAATTCTCCGACGTCCAATCTTTCCGTCACGCTGTTTCTCGCCTTTATCACCTGGCTGCTGATTCAGATCACGGAACTGAAGTATCAGGGCATCAAGGGTTACCTGCACGGATTCCTCGAGCCGATCGCGGTGATGCTGCCGATGAATATCATCGGCAAGTTCTCCACGATGATCTCGATGTCGATCCGTCTGTTCGGAAACATTCTGTGCGGAACGATTATGATGCAGCTGATTTACGGAGCGACCCAGGGTCTCTCCAATATGATCGGAAAGCTCTTCGGGGCAGACAACGTGTTCAACTTCATGGCGCCGGTAATCGCGCCGGTGCTGCACGCGTACTTCGATCTGTTCTCCGGCTTCATTCAGACGCTGGTATTTGTCACATTAACAATGGTCCTCATCGGAAACGACATGCCCGAAGAGGTCAGAAAAGGTATCGCATAGGGAGGATAAATTATGGATATCAATAAGGGTTTAATTGCCATTGGCGCAGGACTCGCAGTTTGTGCCGGTATGATGACCGGTCTTGGTGAAGGTACTGCCGCTGCACACGCGTGTGACGCGATCGGAAAAAATCCGGAAGCGGAGTCGAAGATCCGTTCGACAATGATTCTCGGTATCGCGCTTTCTGAGACCTGCGCGATTTACGGACTGCTGGTTTCCATCCTGCTGATGTTCGTATATCCGAGCCTGTAATACGGAGACAGAGACACAATGATTGATGTCGACATCGTAGGACAGCTGGTACCCAATCCTGTGACGATGATCGTACAGCTCTGCAGTACGCTCGTACTGTTTCTCATGATGAGGAAATTCCTCTGGAGTTCCGTAAAGGAATTCCTCGCAAAGCGCGGTGAGAAAATGCAGGAAGACCTTGCGGCGGGTGAACAGGCGCGTCAGGCGGCGGAGAGTGACCGTGAAGCGGCAGCTCTTCAGCTGAAGAACGCGGGAAGCCGGTCCGAGGAAATCGTTGCGGCGGCGGTGAAGGAAGCCGGAAGCCGCAAGGAAAGCATTCTTGCGGAAGCCAACAAGGAAGCGGACATGGTCCGTAAAAAGGCGCGCGAGCAGATGCAGGCGGAACGGGATGCCATGTACAGTGATATGCAGAGGGAGATGGTCGAGGTTGCGATGGCAGCCGCCGGCAAGCTCCTTGCGAAAGACAGTGCAGAGGAACTGGACGAAAAGGCAATCGATGCCTTTGTGAAGGAAGCGACCGATGGCGAATGATGTTGCGGGCCGCTATGCCGAAGCGCTGTTTCAGCTGTCAAAAGAGAATAACGTGATTGCGGAGCGGAAGGAAGAAGCCGAAGTGATCCTTGCGGAATTTCTGGCGAACCCTGAGCTTGCCGGTTTTTTCCGTGCCGTGCAGATCAGCCGGCCGGAGAAGAAGGAGCTCATCGATCGCTGCTTCGAGTCCTTTCTTCCGGATACCGTGAATTTTCTGAAGCTTCTGGTCGATAAAGACCGGATGTATTATCTGCGTCCGATTCTCGAAGAGTTTATCCGCAGGGCGGATGAAGACCTCGGAATCGAGACCGCAACGGTTTCCAGTGCACGGAAACTGGATGAAGCACAGCTTGCGAAAATCAGGACTGCGCTTGAAACGAAGACCGGCAAGCAGATCAAGCTCATAAACAAGATCGATGAGTCCCTGATTGCGGGTATTAAAGTAACTGCCGGCACAACGGTTACCGATGTATCGGTGGCACGGCAGATTGAAGAGATGAAGGAAACACTCCTGAAAGGAGGAATCAGATGAAACAGATCAGACCGGAAGAGATCAGCTCTCTGATCAAGGAACAGATTAAAAACTATGGTCAGAAGATCCATTCGGATGATGTCGGTTACGTCATCAGCACCGGTGACGGAATCGCGATGGTTCAGGGTATTGACCAGGCGATGAGCGGTGAGCTGCTGGAACTGCCGCACGGCGTTTTCGGCATGGTGCTCAACCTGGAAGAAGACCATATCGGTATCGTTCTGCTCGGTGATGACACGATGATCAAGGAAGGCGACGAAGTGCGCCGCACCGGACGCATCGTGGAAGTGCCGGTCGGAGACGGCATGCTGGGAAGAGTTGTTAACGCGCTCGGCCAGCCGATCGACAACCGCGGACCGATTGAATACACCAAGACCCGTCCGGTAGAACGTGTTGCGCCGGGTGTCATGACCCGTAAGGGCGTCAACCAGCCGCTGATGACCGGACTCAAGATCATCGACAGTATGATCCCGATCGGAAAAGGTCAGCGTGAGCTCATCATCGGCGACCGTGAAACCGGTAAGACCGCGATTGCGATCGATACGATCATCAACCAGAAGGGCAAGAACGTGAACTGCATTTACGTTGCGATCGGCCAGAAGGAATCCACCGTTGCCCGTCTTGTGCAGAAGCTGCGCGAGAACGATGCGATGGAATATACGACAATCGTCAATGCGTCCGCTTCCGAGTCCGCTCCTCAGCAGTATCTTGCGCCGTATGCAGGATGCGCGATCGGTGAGGAATGGATGGAACAGGGCAAGGACGTTCTCATCGTTTATGATGACCTGTCCAAGCATGCGGTTGCCTACCGTACCATGTCGCTTCTGCTCAGAAGACCGCCGGGACGTGAAGCTTATCCGGGTGATGTCTTCTACCTGCATTCCCGTCTGCTCGAACGTGCAGCGAAGCTCAGTGATGAACTCGGCGGCGGCTCGTTGACCGCACTTCCGATCATTGAGACGCAGGCCGGTGACATTTCGGCTTACATTCCGACCAATGTCATCTCCATCACCGACGGTCAGATCTTCCTGCAGACCGACCTGTTTGCGTCGGGTATCCGTCCGGCCGTTGATTCGGGTCTGTCCGTATCCCGTGTCGGTTCGCATGCCCAGACCAAGGCGATGAAGAAGGTTTCCTCCTCGCTGAAGCTTGACCTTGCGCAGTACCACGAAATGCTGGCATTTGCGCAGTTCGGTTCGGATCTTGACCCGACCACCAAGAAGATTATTGACCACGGTACAAAGCTGACCGAGCTGCTCAAGCAGCCGCAGTATCAGCCGATGTCCATGGCGGAACAGGTACTGACCCTCTATGCCGCAAAGAACGGTGTCATCGACACCATTCCTGCGGAAGACATGGCAGAGTTTGAAAAACTCCTGCACCGGACATTCAAAGAGGAATTCGCCGATGTCGTCGATGAGATCGAGCGCACCGGAGAAATCAGCGATGAGCTGGACGGCCGCATCAAAGCCGGCATGGATGCCGTACTCGAACATTACCGTCTGGTAAAGGGAGCGTAGTATGCAGTCGATGCAGGCACTGCGCACCCGGATCCGCTCGGTAAACTCCACCCGCAAGATCACCAAGGCCATGGAGATGATCGCCAATGCGAAACTCTTCCGCCAGCGTGCTGCGATGGAGGCCAACCGGGAATACGCGATGCGTCTGCGGGAAACCGTCAACGAGATCGTTGCGAACAACCCGGGGATCGACAGTCCGTACATGCAGAAGGGAAACACCGACAAAAAGGTGACGATCGTCTTCTGCAGTGACATGGGATTATGCGGTGCGTACAACATGAATATCATGCGGTATGTCAAGGATACCCTGACCAAGGATGACCCGATCTTCCTGGTCGGTACATCCCTGTACCGGACCATGACGGAGAACGGATACAAACTCCTGAACAAGGAGCCGGTATCCACGGATGCGGTAACGCCGCAGAAGATCCGGGAATACATCCAGGCTGCGATGGAGATGTACTTCCACCATGAGTTCGGCACCCTGCAGCTGATCCGGACCCGCTTCGTGAACACGATGTCCTTCCGGCCGGAAACACTGCAGCTTCTGCCGTGTGAGCTTGAGAAACAGGAAGTGAAGGAAGGCCCGCAGGCGGAAACCCTGTTTGAGCCGAATGCGGAAACGATTCTCAACGAGATCATGCCCATGATGCTGGCGGATATGGTCTACAGCGCATGGATGGAATCCGCAACCAGTGAACAGGGAAGCCGGCGTATGGCCATGAAGACGGCTACCGACAACGCAGATGAACTCAGCAGTGAACTGCTGCTGGAATATAACAAAGCCAGACAGGCTGCGATTACCCAGGAGATCACCGAAATCGTCGGCGGCTCCGAAGCAGTCTGATACAAGGAGACTGACGTTATGAGTGAAACAGGAAAAATTGTACAGGTCATCGGACCGGTCGTTGATATCCGGTTTACATCGGATCATCTCCCTGCGATCCGGAATGCGATTCACATCACATTCCCGGACGGCAAGCAGATGACCGTCGAAGTAGCCCAGCATGTCGGTGATGATATTGTCCGCTGCATCGCGATGAGCAGCACGGACGGTCTTGTCCGCGGCATGGACTGCGTCGATACCGGAGCGCCGATCACGGTGCCGGTCGGCGAGGAAGTACTCGGACGCATGTTCAACGTCCTCGGTGAACCGATCGACGGACTCGGACCGGTTGAGGCAAAGGTTCATATGCCGATTCACCGGGAAGCTCCGACCTTCGCCCAGCAGCAGACTTCCACGGAAATTCTCGAAACCGGAATCAAGGTCATTGACCTCCTCTGCCCGTACAACAAGGGCGGCAAGGTCGGTCTCTTCGGCGGTGCCGGTGTCGGAAAAACCGTTCTGATGCAGGAACTGATCCACAATATCGCAATCGAGCACGGCGGACGTTCTGTCGTTGCGGGTGTCGGTGAGCGTACCCGCGAAGGAAACGACATGTACTTCGAAATGAAGGAATCCGGCGTTCTCAAGAATACCGTTCTTACCTACGGTCAGATGAATGAATCTCCGGGTGCCCGTATGCGTGTCGCGCTCTCCGCGCTGACCATGGCGGAGTACTTCCGTGACAAGGAGCACCAGGACGTTCTTCTCTTTATCGACAACATCTTCCGTTTTACCCAGGCAGGTTCGGAAGTATCCGCGCTGCTCGGCCGTATGCCGAGTGCCGTCGGTTACCAGCCGACACTGGCAACGGAAATGGGCCAGCTTCAGGAGCGTATCACATCCACCGATGACGGTTCGATCACATCCGTTCAGGCAATCTATGTCCCGGCAGATGACCTGACCGACCCGGCTCCTGCGACTGCCTTCTCGCACCTTGACGCAAAGACGGTTCTTGACCGTGGTATTGCGGCGCTTGGTATCTACCCGGCGGTTGACCCGCTCGGTTCCGGTTCCCGTAACCTGGACCCGCTGGTCATCGGTGAGGAACACTACCAGGTTGCCCGTCAGGTCCAGCAGATCCTACAGAGATACAAGGAACTGCAGGATATCATCGCCATCCTCGGTATGGACGAGCTTGGTGAGGATGACCGCAAGATCGTCAACCGTGCAAGACGTATCCGTAACTTCCTGTCCCAGCCGTTTGCGGTTGCGGAACAGTTCAGCGGCCTGCCCGGCAAGTATGTGCCGGTCAAGGACACCGTCCGTTCCTTCCGTGAAATCCTGGATGGGAAATATGATGATCTTCCGGAGGCTGCGTTCATGAGCGTCGGCACGATTGAAGACGTCGTCGCCAAGGCAGAGAGCCTCAAATGAGTGTGATTCATCTCCGGGTCGTAACCCCGGAAGGAATCTATAAGGAGTTCGACACCCCGTATCTGAACTTTCAGTCCACGGACGGGGACCGCGGAATCCTGCCGAACCATATGCCTCTGGTTACTTCCCTGCGAATCGGAAAGATGACCTGTGAGGAAGACGGCAAGCGGGAACTCTACGCGGTGGCAGGCGGTCTGTTATATTTCCGCGATAATCTCGCGGAGATTCTGACCGATGCGATCGAGCGCAGTGATGAGATCGATGAAGAACGTGCCAAAGCAGCCCAGCAGCGTGCCGAAGAACGTCTGAAATCCGGAAGCGGAAACATTGACGTGAAGCGTGCCCAGCTCTCACTGGCGCGTGCCATGAACCGTCTCACGGTAGCCGGACTCTGAGTTACGATTGATTATGAATGAAGGATGACTGACAGCGGTCATCCTTTTTCCATGCCATCCGTTTATGTTTTTTGTGTATTTCAGAAACATGCATAATATGTTTGCGGTAGAATACTTTCATGAAACCAAAACTGCTGGTTCTGACATGCATTGTGCTTTGTATGACGACTGTCCGTCCGTATGCGGAGGGAACGGTTGAAACCGCAGGCATCGAATTTGACTTCAATCAGGACGGCATCACAGACCGTAAGGACTGGGATGAACTTTCTTCGTGGGTAAAGACATACCGGATGGAAGATGAGGACGGGGAATACTTTGCCAAACAGGAAGTGCCGGCGGCCATCGGATTAATGATTAATGAGTATTACGGAAACCGGCAGACGGAGGATTACGGAATCGATGTTTCTGCTCTGCCGCAGTATTATCTGCCTTCGGCCGGGGATTCCACGATCGCAAAATCCCAGGGCGTGTTCAGCTCCTGCTGGGCATTCAGTGCCATGTCCTCCGTTGAAAGCAATCTTCTCCGCAAGCGCAACGGAACATCCGGAATGATTGTGAAAAACGCCGGTGAGTTTGAACCTGCCAATGCCTCGGATGACATCAATCTCAGTGAGTTTTACCATGCGTATATGCACGTGATCCCAAGGGAAGAAGGCCCGCAGAAAGGGGAAGGTGCTTCGCCGACCGATACAGAAGAGCCGAACATTCAGTTTTCCTTCAACGGGTTCGGCGGTGCGAATCAGAACCTGCTTACCAGCTGGACCGGACCTCTGACCGAGGAACAGGAACCGTATGAACCGATGCGGGAAGAAGCGGAAGGGGTCAGCGCATACGGACTGCGTAATCCGGAAGCGGACAGGACAGCCGTACCGGCAGCCCATATCCAGCAGTTTGTATATCTGGATGCGCCGAACATCATTCATGTGGACCGGAAGAAGGAACGGTTTGTGACAACAGCCTATGATCCGGAAGCCATCAGCCGTCTGAAACAGGCCGTAATCACGTATGGGGCAGTCATGCTGGAATACGGATCGGATTCCTCCATGCCCACTGAAAGCGGAAACGGGGAATACTACAACTATTCCAACTGGGCGCAGTACTACGATGAAGAAAAGCTGAAACTGAATCATATGGTGTCCATTGTCGGATGGGATGACAGTTTTCCGAAGGAAAACTTCAAGGCGGACCTCAATTCCCTTCCCGAAGGGGACGGCGCGTTTCTGATCAAGAACAGCTGGGGAAGCTATGACACCAATTATGAAACCTACGGGGATCAGCTGGATGAGAAACTCGCGGAGGCAGAGGGCACCGAGAACGAGGCCATCACCAACCGCAGAATGAACTACGGAATCAAGGATGAAAACGGTCATGGGACCGGCTATTTCTGGCTGAGTTATTATGACCGGTCCATGGCAGGAGCCTGTGCACTCAGCGCAGATGACGGGCAGGACGGCTTTGATTATGACAATATTTATCAGTATGACTTTGCGGTACAGATGAGCATCGATCCGGTAGCTTTACCGACCGATAACGAAGAAACAAAAGTGGCGAATATCTTTACTGCACAGAAGGACGAACAGCTTTCCGCGGTGTCCGTTTATGCGCCGGCTGCCGGAGCACAGGCAGAGATCCGGGTTATTAAAATCAATGAAACCAATGATCTTTCCTCGGAGGATTATGCGTCCGCAATGGATGTCTCCCTGAAGGAAAAAGGATTTCATACGGTGATCCTGGAAACTCCGGTCAGCCTGAAGGAAGGGGAAACCTTTGCGGTGATTGAGCGGGTTGTGACGGAACATGACGGAAAGAAGCTCTCCTGGCTCAACCTGGAAAACATCGTAACGCCGTCGCTTCAGACCGATGACAATCTCGGCGAATGCCGGCTGAAGGTGGTATCCAATCAGGGAGAAAGCTTTGCGTATGTAAAGACCACAGAAGGCTATGCCTGGACGGATATTGAAACGCTGAATCGGGAAACCGATGCCTCCGAAGTCTTTGAATTCGGAAATGCGTTTATCAAGGCGTATACCATCGATGCGGAACATGTAACACCGGGGAAAACAGAATCTTCCGGTCCGTCTTCAACGCAGAAAGCAATCGGCTGGTCAATTATCGCGGGCTGCGTACTGTATTACATTGTTAAGAAATCCGGCAAACTGCAGAAATAACGCACTCTGCCGTAACCAAATTGCACACATTAAACAAATAATCCGTAAAGTTGGGACCATAATTTAAATATTTCCAAAAATCGTCTGCAATAATATGCAAAAATACTGTTTTTGTGACTTTTATTTTGCTAGAATTGAACAGGTTTTGTACCCCGCGTTTTTGGGAAGGAGACAACAGGCATTATGCAGACCAACAGAAAAGCTTTATTCGAACTGCGCCGCGTTACAGCTGCCTTTATGGCCATACTGGTAATGCTGAGCGCAAACGCTACTGCTCTCTCAGCGGAAAACAATGAGAGCGCCGGGAAGGATGAACAGATTACAGAGACTGTTACTTCACCGGAATCAGAAACAGAAGGTGAAACCACCACACCGGCAGGAAACAAGGAAACAGCGACAACCACAGAAGCTGATAAGGACCTGAAAGAGCCGGCAGGTGATGAAGGAAAAACCGATACAGAAGGTAATCCTGCTGATCCGGAATCGAAAGAACAGACAGAATCTTCCGATACAACAGAAAAACTTTCTGCAGAGGAGATTGTTGCGGAAGACAATACTGAGGTGGAAACCGCAGAGTTTTCACTCAGTGAAGAAGAATCTGAAGAAGAGGATGATTCGGAAACAGAGTCAGAAGAGGAACCGGAAGCATTACTCCTGCAGAGTAAGGTCGCAAATACTGCAGCTCTTAATGCGGCCGGAACGTCAGGATATGTTTTTAAGTATTCCCTGGATAAAACCGCTACTGATCTGAACTCAGAATATGAAACTGAGGTTACTCTTTCCCTTCCTTCGGCAGAACAGAAGCTGGAATCATTCGTTGTATTTGCGATTGATAAATCCAGTTTTTCGGATGGCCCTCAGACAATCCAGAATGCGATAAAACTTCTTGATGACATTAAGGAATCCAAAGCAAATGTGAAAGTTAATGTCGTAATCTTCAATCGTACAGGACATCCCGGAGAATGGCTCGATGTGGAAACACAATACGATGAAATTGCTAAACGGCTGAAAGAAAAACAATATTCCGGCGGATCCAATATGCATGCAGGAATGCTTGCGGCAAAAGAAGTGCTGGAAAATGTTCGCGACAGTCAGAATAACCCGGTGCCGGATGCACGAAAGTATCTGGTCCTGATTTCCGACGGAAGTACTTACCTGCATTGTAAGAATAATGATTACAAAGTGCCCTTCACAAGATCTTATGTACCTTTGGAAGCAGCAAATAAAAAACCGGCATATGCATACGGCGGCTATTGGGTGGAAGGTTACTGGAATCCTTATGTAAACGGATCTGATGAAGCCGGTAATGTAAGACGTCCGAGTAATGATAATACAGACAGCTGGAAAAAGTATTTAGATGATGTCGCCAAACGTAATAATGAAAGCAACGGCGATCAATATGATTTCGTATGGAAATACTATGATGCATCGACTGAAGAAATCATCAAAGGATATATTGAAGAACCGCGGGAATTCAGATCTGCTTCAAATATTGATATTTCCTATCTGCATTGTTACAACACCTGGCAGGAATTGAATAAATACAATACATATTCCATTTATGTCAAAGATAATGGAACTACAGATCAGAGTTCAGCGATTGGTTTCATGCGGTTACTGAACGGCGGTAAAGTTGCTGAATTCGATAAGATTACAGACGAAATACTGTACTATGTATCATCAGGCAGCAAAGTTGAAGATTACATGGGCTTCAAAGAAGGTGATTACAACTTTGACCTCGCCGACCCGGCCTCAATGAAAATTGAGATTGAGCAGGGCGAAGGAGATCAGAAAGTCTCAAATACATATACGGCAGAAAAAATATCAGAGAACAAATTCGGCTTTTGCCCGAACGGAAACGGTTATGACTTTGAAGTAGAGTATGTACCTGCAGGCAAAGGCGCAAAAGAACATTTCGTCTGGTATATAAACCGAAATATAAGTAATTTCGAGCGGATAAACCTTATCTATAAAGAAGTACTGAATAATCCGAAAACGGTATCAGGCACATATAACGTTGATACCAATCAAAGTGCAACGCTCTACCCGAAAGACTCCCATGGAAACACACCAAATCCGGATCATGAGGACTTTCCGAAGCCCACAGTAAGCTACACTGTGAATTCATCGACACCATCCACACCGACGCCGACACCCACCCCAAGACCAACATCAGAACCAACCCCTACATCTACTCCGACCCCGACCTACATTCCGGTGCCGACCATTGTCCCGACAGAACCGACACCGACTCCGGTTGTTCCGCCGGTCGTTCCCCAGCAGGGAGGCAATCCAAGGCCCAGAGTGGTACCGGCTAATCAGCCGACGCCTACGCCAACAGCCAGCGCAACCCCGACTCCAAGACCTACGCCTTCGGCGACGCCAACCCCGACCCCGGAAGTGATCGAGGAACCGGAAGTGCCTCTGGCACGTCCCGGCGCATGGGCACTGATCAACCTGATCTGTTCGATCCTTACCTGTATTACAGGACTTGGTATGGGTATTACATACTTAAGGAAACATGATGAGGCAATCGATGAAGAGGAAGAAGAGATCCGCCGTGCCTATGTCGGAGATGATGAGGAAGAAGAGGAAGTCAACAAACGGAAAGCTTCCAAGTTTACCGGAATCATTCCGGCAGTCGGATCAGTGATCCTGTTCTGTTTAACCGAAGATATGCGTCTTCCGATGCGCCTGGTAGATAAGTGGACGATCTGGATGGTACTGATTCTGTTAGTGAATCTGTTGCTGGCATATCTGACACGAAACAGAAACAACGAGAAACTGTATTTCAATGCCAACGGCGGTGTTGGATACATGGAACCGGTGATCCAGGAAGCCGGCAAAGATGCGGAAGTACCGGAAGGGGAATTCGTGAGAAGCGGATATACCTTTGCGGGATGGAATACCGAGCCGGATGGAAGCGGCGACTTCTATCAGCCATCGGATTCCTTCCGTATGGAAAAAGATCAGGTCAATAAACTGTACGCACAGTGGAAAGCCTAACAGTAAGAATTATTAATGACAGAGAAGAGCGGTGAACAACTGCTCTTTTCTTCTGGATGATACATTATAATTGCCTAAAGAAAGAGGAACCGAATATGGCACATGACCTCAACCATGCGGATGTAAAGATTACCAATGCCCGGGTATTCAACAGCTTTTTCAAGCGCTTTGATCCGGCAGATGTATATATCAAAGACGGGAAGTTTCTCTATATTGATAAACAGAAGTCTTCAGCGATTACTGCAGACCGTGAGATCGATGCCGGGAATCAGTATATGATTCCGGGACTTATTGATATTCATATGCATATCGAATCCTCCATGGTTACTCCGCTTGCCTTCTGCCGGTATACGGCAGGCAACGGACTGACCACGATTGTCTCGGAACCCCATGAGATTGCCAATGTATGCGGGAAGAAAGCCATTGAGGAAATGATTGAATCCGGAAAGCAGGGACCGTATGACTGTTACTATGCGATTCCTTCCAATGTGCCGATCATGCCGGCACAGTATGAAACTGCCGGCGCTTCCATTACGGCGGAAGACATGCTCGAACTGAAGGAAACTGAGAATGTCATCTGTCTTGGCGAAGTCATGAACTATACCGAGATCATCCGTGAGAATGATTCGGAAGTCGGGAAGTTCATAGATATCGTTCATCAGAGAGAACCGCTTTATCCTCTGGAAGGACACTGTCCCGCACTGGTGAATGAGGACCTCGCGAAGTTTCTGTATCTCGGCATCCGCAGTGATCACTGCACACATACACTGGAGGAGCTGAAACAGCGGTTTGAAAACGGCATGTTTATCCAGCTCCAGGATGTCATGGTTACGCAGGAAGTCATAGATTATGTATGCAGGGAACACTTGTTTGAATACTTCAGCTTTGTGACGGATGATACGCTTCCCGATGTGCTTGTAAAGAAAGGGCATCTCGATGCCGTTGTACGCAAGGCAATATCTCTGGGCATGCGTCCGGAAGATGCGATTTACTGCGCAACGTATACGCCGTCCAGACGTATGGGTCTTGTGGACCGAGGCGCGATTGCGCCGGGCCTGCTCGCAGACTTTGTGCTTGTGGATGATCCGGCATCATTGAATATTCAGACTACGTATAAGAAAGGTGTCTGTATCTATGATCGCAGCGTAAAGACGGATACGGGTATTGTCTATGACCTGAACGGACTGTTTGAAGATACGGTTCATCATGACCCGATCACAGAAAACGATCTGAATGTCATGATTCCCGGACCGGACCGCATGGTAAATGTCCGGGTCATGAAACTGAATCCGAATAACAACCGCTCCGAAGAAGTGTTTGTGAAGATGCCGGTAAAAAACAATGCACTGGTATGGAAGAACAGCGGCTGTAATCTGACCGTTGTCATTGAACGGCATGGACGGGACGGGAAGATCGCCTTTGGCTTTACCTGCGGTGCCGGACTCAAAGAGGGTGCCTGTGCCTCAAGCTATGCGCATGATTCCCATGACCTGATCGCCATGGGAACCAAGGAAGAAGATATTGTATGTGCAGTCAATGAAGTCATCGCAATGAACGGCGGGATTGCGGTATCTCTGCACAATGAGATCAAGGGAAAGATCTGTCTTCCGATTGCGGGCCTGTTAAGCAAAGCTTCCGTGGAGAAAACCGCTGAAGAATTTGACAATGTGCGGAAAGCCTTTGATGCACAGGGCTATGAACATATAAACAACATCATGAACTTCTCCCTGATCGCACTGACCTGCATTCCGACACTGAAACTGACCGACCGTGGATACATGAATGCGGATACCTTTGAACAGTTGCCGCTGTATGAGGAACGGTAAGAAAGAATCTGCAATCACTGTCCCAATATCGCCGCATCCGTCATCGAAACAGAAGGAGAAGAATACGATATCCATCAGTATCTCCATACCCTGAAACATGACCCGGAATCCTTCCGGTCCCTGTACGTCTGCTGTCTCAGTAACTACCGGCCGGAAATCACAGGCTGAGTTCAGACGAAAGCGCACATCATGTGCGCTTTTGTTTTGTATGCAAATAACTGTTCTTTTCTGTCGGCTGTATTACAATGGTACGCAGTGTGATTAACCGGAAAGGAGAGGGGATATGTGGCTGTGGTTCATTGCGGCGTTTGCGGCATTCTTTGTAAAAGGGTTATGCGGCTTTGCGAATACACTGGTATTTACCGCGGTCATGGCATTCGGTGAGGCAAACCGTTCCATCTCTCCGGTCGAGCTTCTGCTTGGCTATCCGGCAAATTTTGTCCTGGCATGGCGCAGCCGGAACCGTCTGGACAGGAAGACGGTATTCCTCTGTTCGCTGTTCATGGTGCTTGGCGCAATTCCCGGTGCATTGTTTCTGAAGACGGCGGATGCGTCTGCCGTACGGGTCTTCTTCGGATGCGTGGTTCTTTTTACGGCATTTCAGATGATGCGGCGTAAAAACGATACCCCGGCAGCCCGTTCCGGCCTGCTGTTTACCCTGACCGGTCTGTTCTCGGGTTTCTTATGCGGAATGTTCGGGGTAGGAGCGGTCATGGCAGCTTATGTGGAACGGATGTCCGAGGATATGGAATCCTTCCGGGCCAATATCTCTGCCATCTTCTTTGTGGAGAATACCTTGCGGATTGTAATCTATATCGTCACAGGAATTCTGACCATGGATTCTCTGCTTATGGCGGTGAAGATCCTGCCGGTATGTTTCCTGGGACTGTATACGGGAATCTATGTAAGCACGCTGTTCAAAGAGAGTGCTTCCAGAAAGATGGTCATTGTGCCGTTAGTGGTATCCGGCATCTCGATGATCGCAATGAATATTTAAACGAAAACCGACAGTTTCAGAACTGCCGGTATTTTTTTACTGCGCTGCGGAAAGACGTCTGCGGAACTCCGAGGGTTTGATGCCTTCACTTTTTAGAAAGCATTTATAGAAGTAACTGTAATCCTGAAAGCCGGTGCGCTCCGCAATCTCACTGAGCGGAATATCTTCGCCAAGCAGCTGCTTTGCGGAAAGGATCCGCTTGTCCATGATGTACTGAACCAGCGTCTCTCCGGTATAGCGGCGGAAGATCCGTGTAATGTAGGAAACACTGTAATGCGTATGTTCCGCCAGAGTTTCCAGTGTGATCGGTTCTCGCAGATGTTCATCAATGTAGCTGATCAGCTCATTCACTAACGGCAGTCCGCTTCCGGACGTATGCTTTGACGTAAGCAAGGAAGAACAGTCCTCATATACATAGGACAGCAGTAAATGAATCATCGCTCTTCGTACGCCGATATCCTGTCGGTGTGCGGTGTAGTCCTGATAATCGGAAATCAGAGACAGATATCTGGAGAGTGTGAGAAAGTCCGGATGGAAGACCGGGCAGAACGGATTGTCTTCCTGAAACAGACGGGAATAATCCAGGTCAACGGAGAATCCGGTCAGAAGACGCGGGGAGATGCCGACACTGAAGCGGTCATAATGCATGTTGTCTTCGCACATGTACACATGCGGCGCAAACATATCACAGAGAATGATGTCACCGCGGTGTATATCGTAGATCTGATTATTGCAGCGATAGGACATCGGCGCATCGCCGAAATAAAATACCAGCTCATAAAAATCATGATAATGATAGAAGCCTACCGGATTGCGGTCCTGCGTGTGAAAGGTCGCGTCAAATCCATACTGAAAGACCGTATTGTTCTTCTGGGAAAACAGCTTCGGCGCGTCGTACCATTCCTTTTCCATAACGTTCTCTTTTCCGTATTACCTGTACAATCCGACACAGAACTGACAGGTATATCCTGAATTCAGTATATCAGATGCGGAATCCGTGTCAGAACCGCAATGTTTCGGGAGGTACCCGCAATGGCAGACAGCTGAAATGTACGTCATCATAAATGTGTATATCAGGAGAACAGACCTATGAAACAGAAAAGTGCACCGGAGCGGAAGCTCTGGGCTCAGTTCAACGCCCTGGAAATGGGCAGCGGCTGGGATGAAACCGATGTCGAAAAACCGCAGATCCTGATTGAGGATGTCTACGGAGATTCCCATCCGGGAAGTGTGCACCTCCATGAGCTTGCCCGGCAGGCGGGCATGGGGGTGCTGGAGTGCGGCGGCTTTCCGGCGCATTACCATACGACCGATGTATGTGACGGATGTGCACAGGGTCATGACGGAATGAACGTGGTGCTTGCCTCAAGAGAGGCAATCGCGGACATGGTGGAAGTCCATGCCAGTGCGATTCCCTGGGACGGACTGGTATTGTCCTCCAGCTGCGACAAATCCATTCCTGCCCACCTCAAGGCGGCCGCGCGGATGAATCTTCCTACGATATTTATTCCCGGCGGCAGTATGCGTCCGGGTCCAAACATGACCACGAGCCTTGTATCGGGAGACATCTCCCTGCGGGAGAAGCGGAAGGACGCCGTCACAAAACAGGAGATCCGGGACTATTACCTGACCGGATGCCCGTCGGTCGGTGCCTGCACGTTCCTCGGCACTGCCAGCACGATGCAGTGCATGGCCGAGGCTCTCGGCATGGCGCTGCCGGGTTCTGCCCTTGCGCCGGCGACCATGACGGATATTCTGCGTTATGCACGCCAGGCCGGCCGGGCCGTCATGAACCTTGCGGAAAAAGGCATCACGGTTTCGGATATCCTTACGCATGCGGCGTTCCGCAATGCGATCGTTGTGCACAGCGCAATCGGCGGCTCCACCAATGCGACCCTGCATCTGCCGAGTATCGCACGGGAGCTTGGCATTGAACTGAAGCCGGAGGAGTTTGATGAGATCAATCACATCGTTCCTCATGTCGCCAATGTGTTCCCGAGCGGAAAACATCTGACGGAAAGCTTCTGGTTTGCGGGAGGCATCCCGTATGTGCAGTATCTGTTAAAGGATTATCTCGACCTCAATGTCATGACCGTCACCGGTCATACGCTCGGCGAGAATCTGAAGATGCTGGAAGAGGACAACTTCTTTGAACGGAATCTCGGTTATCTTGCCAACTACAAGATCGAACGGGATGAGGTCATCTTCCCGCTGGACAAGGCAGAAGAAAAAGGCAGTATTGCCATCCTGAAGGGAAACATTGCGCCGGAAGGCAGTGTCGTGAAATACTCCGCGGTAAAGGAATCACAGCGCGTATTCCGCGGTCCGGCACGGGTGTTCAATGAGGAAGAGGATGCCTATCAAGCGGTCGTGGATAAGAAGATTCACCCCGGTGACATCATCGTGATCCGCTATGAAGGTCCAAGAGGCTGCGGAATGCCGGAGATGTTAATGACGACCGAGGCAATTGTCTGTGATGAGGCACTCAACGGAACGGTTGCGCTGATCACCGACGGACGCTTCTCGGGTGCCACACGCGGTGCGGCCATCGGACATGTCAGTCCGGAAGCGGCTGCCGGCGGACCGATTGCCTTTGTCGAAGAGGGCGATCTCATCGAATATAATATTCCCGAACGAACCCTGAATCTGGTCGGTGTACAGGGAGCACCGGTATCCGAAGAAGAAGCACGGAAGATTCTGGAAGAACGCAGTACCCGGGGAATTCTGCCCCGGCCGAAGCGGAAGGGCTTCTTCCGCCGATATACTGAACATGCCCGCAGTGCCATGCAGGGAGCGGGACTGGATTAATCAGAAATGAAATGAGGAGAGAACAATGATGAACGCGAAATGGATCTGCCCGGCAGTAACGCCGTTTCTTCCCAATGGGGAACCTGACTTTGAAAGCGCAGGAAGACTGTATGATGATCTGATTGCCGGCGGAATCAACGGAGTACTGATCGGCGGCAGTATCGGTGAGTTCTTTGCGCAGACACTCGAACAGCGTGAGGCGATGGTGCGCTTTGCGGTAAAACATGTAAACGGAAGGATGCGGGTCATTGCGGGCACTGCCAGTATGATTCCGCAGGAAGTGATTACCTTCTCCAATACCTGCCTTGAGGCAGGCGCGGACGCGGTCATGATCGTGCCGCCGTATTACTTCCGCTATGCGGATGAGGATGTTTACCGGTACTTTGCCCGTATGGCAGAACAGATCCACGGTCCGGTATTCCTGTATAACTTCCCGGACCGGACGGGTTATACGATCAGCGCGGAGGTGGTA
Organism: Solobacterium sp.; assembly: GCA_017419465.1. Taxonomy (GTDB): domain Bacteria; phylum Bacillota_I; class Bacilli_A; order Erysipelotrichales; family Erysipelotrichaceae; genus Bulleidia. The sequence goes on from JAFOLE010000091.1 coordinate 19,644, forward strand.
AAGCGTCTTGCGCAGAAGTATTCAAATATCGTCGGAATCAAGGATACGATTTCCGGCATGGACCATACCCGTGAGGTCATCAAGGCGGTCAAGCCGATCCGTCCGGAGTTTGAGGTCTTCTCCGGATTTGACGACAACTTCGAACACAACGTACTGTCCGGCGGCGACGGCTGTATTGCGGGAACCTCCAATGTGATTCCGGAAGTCTGCGGCGCATGGGTAAAGGCGGTAAATGAAGGAAATCTGGAGCTTTCCGC
>JAFOLE010000092.1 GCA_017419465.1 Solobacterium sp.
CGTACAGGGTTATATCCGTATGGCGGCGGAAGGCCGGTATGAAGATGCAGTGAAGCTGATCCGCCTGGACAACCCGTTCCCGGCCGTCTGCGGTGCCGTCTGCAACAAACGCTGTGAAGACCGCTGCACACGCGGAACCATCGACAAGCCGGTCGCAATCGACGAAATCAAGAAGTTCCTCTGTCAGTATGAACTGAAGAACCCGGGACAGTTTGTCCCGATCTGCGACAACGCAGAAGGAAAGCAGTGGGACGATTACAAGATCGCCGTCATCGGATCGGGTCCTGCCGGACTCACCGCTGCGTACTGGCTGCGCACCGAAGGCTATCCGGTTACGGTATTCGAAAAGGAAAACCGTCCGGGCGGCATGTTGATGAACGGTATTCCGAGCTTCCGTCTGGAGAAGGATGTCCTCAACGCCGAAATTTCCATTATTGAACAGATGGGCGCGGAGATCCGCTGCGGCGTGGAAGTCGGTAAGGATATCACGATCGAAGAACTCCGCAAGCAGGGATACAAGGCATTCTATATCGCCATCGGCCTTCAGGGCGGACGGCTTGCCGGCGTTCCGGGAGAAGATGCACGTGATGTCGAAAGCGGTGTCTCCTTCCTGCGCCGCATCAACCAGGATCCTTCCATCCGCCTGAACGGCGACACGGTTGTCGTGGGCGGCGGAAATGTTGCGGCGGATGTCGCACGACTGCGCTTCGTGCCGGTGAAGGCAAGGTATACATGGTCTGCCTTGAACAGCGTGAGGAAATGCCTGCGGCGAAGGATGAAGTGGAAGAAGTCGAAGCGGAAGGCATCACCATCGTCAACGGCTACGGCCCCAAGGAAATCCTTACGGATGCGGAAGGCAATATCACAACGATTATCTTCAAGAAATGCACCAGCGTGTTTGACGCGGAGCACCGCTTCAATCCGCAGTATGACGAAAACGATACCCTCCGGGTCGACTGTTCCAACGTTCTGATGTCCATCGGTCAGAGTGCGGAATGGGGCGATCTGCTTAAAGGCACTTCCGTCAAGCTCAACCGCAACGGAACCGCCATTGCCGATAAGATCACCTACCAGACCGATGAACCCGACATCTTCGTAGGCGGTGATATTTACCACGGTGCCCGCTTTGCGATCGACGCCATTGCGGAAGGCAAACAGGGCATGGTTTCCATCAACCGGTATGTCCATGAAGGACAGTCGCTCACGATCGGACGTGACCTGCGTGAATTCATCGAGCTTGACCGTGACGATATCCGCATCGAGTCCTATGACAATGCGGACCGTCAGCGTCCGGGCTTCAAGCCGGGTGACGCAAAGTCCACCTTCAGTGATCTGCGTGAGCCGCTCACCGAAGAACAGGTACGCAGGGAAGCGAACCGCTGCCTCAAGTGCGGCGCAACAACCGTTGACCTGAACCAGTGTGTCGGCTGCGGCCTCTGCACAACCCGCTGTGAATTCGATGCAATTCATCTGAAACGGGATATCCCGGGCGGCGCAGACATGCATACTGCCGAAGAAATGATGAAGTGTGTCGGTCCGTACGCTCTGAAGCGAGGCATTAAGATTCTTAAGAAAAAAATAACCGGCAAGTCGGATTATCCGACCGAACAGTAACCGTCAGAAAATGCAGGCACTGCCTCAACGTCATTAAGTTAAGCTTGCGCTGAACTGATGATGGATACACTCATACTTACAAACGGTATGGGTGTTTTTTCTATTCTGAAATCAGGAGCACACTGGTCCTGGTCATAGTAGGAAGATAACCTTCATCAAACATATGATTAAGAGGTCAGGAGCACCAGTGGTTCCTGGCCTTTCTGCTGTAGGCATACAGTCAGATCAGCC
>JAFOLE010000093.1 GCA_017419465.1 Solobacterium sp.
CGGATGATGAAATCCTGCGGAAGGCTTTCCGCTTCACTGACGAGCACCGAGCGCATCGGGTTGATCCAGGCGTGAACGGAAATATCCGCTGCCTTTGCGCTTTCCGCAAAGATCTTAAACGGGTCATAGTCCATTCCGCTGATCACGGATGATTTCGGATAGATATCCGAGTCATAGAAGGCATCCGTAAAGGCAACCGTATGGAGGTAGAGGGTGTTGACACCGACTTCCTTCATGTTGGATACGGCCTGCTTTGTAAACTCCGTGAATTCCTCTTCATTCATGCCGGCGCAGAGGTCACGGTATTCGATGTAGGAAAACCAGATGCCGATGGTTTCTTCGTGTTCGGCAGGGGTTTCACTCGCCGCAGGTTCCTGCGGTGCCTCCTCTTTCTTACAGCCTGTCATGCATAACAGGCTTCCCGCAAGCAAGAAGGTCAGAAGCTTACGGAACACGGGTGATGAACTCCGCTCTTGGCAGGGTTTCGATCCACTTACAGAAGGCGCGCCACTCCGGAAGCCGGTGGTTTCTGCGCTGGAAGTAAATCGTCTTCAGCTGCCGGTAATTCGTTGTCATCCGGGCGGTCAGCCGGAAGCCCGCCGGGTTGGAGTAGAGAATCTCAAGATATTTCTGCGCCGCCACATCATCGAGGGTCGTTGTATCCTTGCCCTCTTCGCGCAGCGCCTTGATGTCTGCCTTCAGTTCATTGTATTCGCGCGTCTTTTCCTTCATGATCGCAATGATGCGCGGATCCACATACTGGTTGTACACCTGATCAAGGTCAAAGGCCGTGATCCGATGCATCGTTGACTGGGAGCTCACAAAGTCGAGAAAGTGGTAGCGCTCCGCCTCGACCCATGCCTTGTTGGAGAAGGTCAGATCGAACTGCACGATCACGCCGTTGAGAAAATTGTCATGGCCGCTGCCCGTCTCTGCCTGGGCCAGCTGGATCGTGCGTTCCGTAACCGTCTCATCCACTTTTGAAAGGTCGGCCGCCATCGGATACTTTGATCCTCTGACCGAATCTTCCAGTCCGTAAATCTTCACATTCGAAACAACTTCCTGCCAGTTCACAATTCATTCTCCTTTCCGTTGTTTTAATGCGACGGCGATCACCGCGATATCTGCCGGGTTGACGCCGGAAATCCGGGATGCCTGGCCGATCGTCATCGGTTTGTACAGCTTCAGCTTCTGACGTCCCTCCAGGGACAGATGCTCGATCGCATCGTAGTCAAAATCCGTACCGAGCACGATATTCTCCATTGCCTGGAGTTTCTGTGCTTCCCGCCGTGCCTTTTCAATGTAGCCCTTGTATTTGATTTCAATATCGCACTTTTCACACAGTGCGTCATCTGCCTCTTCCCCCAGCATTCCCATGAGCTTTTCGGTGGTAATGCCCGGGCGCTTGAGCAGTTCATAGCCGCTTTCCCCGCGGTGTTCCGGGATAAAGTTCTTATCCTTCTGCAGGATCTCCATCAGCCGGGGATCATCGAGGTGGAACCGTGCTTCTGCCATCGTCTGTTCAAGGGCGTTCAGCCGTTCCATCTTTGCCTCATAGGCCGCATAGCGCGCATCACTGATGAGACCGACCCTGCGGCCGTAATCAATCAGACGCTGTTCCGCATTGTCATGCCGTAACAGAAGACGGAACTCCGCCCGCGAGGTAAGCAGACGATACGGTTCCAGTGTTCCCTTGGTCGTAAGATCATCGATCAGCACGCCGATGTATGCCTCGTCTCTTCGGAAGACGAGCGGCTCTCTTCCTTCCAGTTTCATGGCGGCGTTGATGCCGGCCATGATGCCCTGTCCGGCTGCTTCTTCATAGCCGGAAGTGCCGTTGATCTGGCCTGCCGTAAACAGGTTTTCAATGTATTTGTTTTCCAGCGTCGGCTTCATCTGGATCGGGTCCACCGCATCATATTCAATCGCATAGGCGTACTTTTTGATGATGCAGTGTTCAAAGCCCGGAAGCGTATGGGTCATCTGTTCCTGAACATCACGCGGCAACGAGGTGGAAAAGCCCTGGACATAGGTGGTATCCATGGACAGGCTCTCCGGTTCAAGGAATAACAGATGTCTTGGCTTGTCCGAAAAACGTACAAGTTTGTCTTCGATTGACGGGCAGTAACGCGGGCCGACGCCCTTTACCACGCCCGAATACATCGAGGATTTATGCAGGTTGTCATGAATGATCTGATGGGTTTCCGGCGTTGTCCAGGTCATGTAACACGGGACCTGTTCTTCATACGGCCGGATCGTCTTCGTCGTTTCGGAGAATGTCACAAAGCCCGGCGTTCCCGGTTCCAGTGCGGTCTTCGAAAAATCGATCGACTTTGTCAGCACACGCGGCGGGGTTCCGGTCTTGAGACGGAACGTCTTCAGACCGAGGTTCCGCAGCGATTCCGAAAGCTTTCCGGTCGTCGGTTCCCGGTCGGGTCCGCCCGGCACGACTTCATCGCTGATCATGTTCAGACCGGCCATATAGGTACCGGTAGTAAGAATCACCGCCCGGGCGGAAAGAAAGGAACCGTCGCTGAGGGTTACGCCGCTGACACGGTTCTCTGTTACATTCAGTTCCACGCTCATGCCCTCGATCACCGTCAGGTTTTCCTGATGCGCAAGGACGTCCTGCATCATCTTTCCGTAGGCGATCTTGTCCGACTGTACCCGCAGGGCGCGCACGCCCGGCCCTTTGGCCGTATTGAGCATCTTGAACTGCAGGGCAGTCGCATCCGCCGTCACCGGCATCTGGCCGCCGAGGGCGTCGATCTCACGGACGACGATTCCCTTGGCCGGTCCGCCGACCGACGGATTGCACGGCATCTTGCCGATATTCTCTTTTCGAAGTGTGATCAGTGCGGTGGAGTGATTCAGACGGGCCGCCGCAAGTGCGGCTTCAATGCCCGCATGTCCGCCGCCGATCACGAGGATCTCAAAATCAGACATGGTTTACTGCATTCAGAAGGAA
>JAFOLE010000094.1 GCA_017419465.1 Solobacterium sp.
ATCCCGAAGGATCTCCAGGAAGCTGCGGAAATCGACGGCGCAAACGAAATGGTGTACTTCTTCAAGATTCTTCTGCCGGTCTGCACACCGATCATCGCAACGATCGCAATGTGGCAGTTCGTCGGTATGTGGAACAGTTACTTTGACGCAATGATTTATCTCAACAGCGCATCCAAGCAGCCCCTGCAGCTTGTGCTTCGTTCCATCCTCATTCAGAACCAGCCGGAACCCGGCATGGTCTCCGACATGCAGAGCACGGCAGAGCGCGCACGTCTTGCGGAACTGCTCAAATACGCAACCATCATTATCTCCAGTCTCCCGCTGATGATCATGTATCCGTTCTTCCAGAAGTATTTCGACAGCGGAATCATGGCCGGCGCAGTCAAGGGATAATTCATTAAATAAACAAAAAACAGATAAGCAAATAAATAACAGGAGAGAGTATGAACAGCTTATTCAACAGAATCAAAAAAGGCGCAGTGTATGCCCTCGCACTGACAATGTCCGCTTCCGTTCTTGCAGGATGCGGCTCAAAAGGCGGTGCAACCGGCGCAGGCGCGTCTGCCGGTCTGGAAGTAGACCCGGCAACCCTCGCATTCCCGCTTGCGGAAACCGCAACCATCAGCGGTCTCACCAACTTCCCGGCAGGCTCGGAATCCGAACCGAACAACCGCACCATCTTCAAGCGTCTGGAAGAAAAGACCAATGTCCATGTTGAGTGGAAGGCAATCCAGTCCGACCAGTGGGGTGACAAGATCCAGCTCGAAATGTCCAACATCAAGACACTTCCGGAATTCATCTTCAACGCACAGTTCGGTGACACAGACCTTCTCAAATATGCGAAGCAGGGTGTCATCATCAACGTGGAAGACTATATCGACAAGTACATGCCAAACCTGCAGAAAGTATTCGAGCAGGCTCCGGAATACCGTGCAATGTGCACCGACGCGGACGGCCATATCTGGGCACTTCCGTGGATCGAGCAGCTCGGTTATGAAAAGACAGCGATTCAGTCCATCGGCAACATGCCGTTCATCAACAAGCAGTGGCTTGACTTCCTCGGTCTCGAAGTTCCGACAACTGTCGATGACTTCGAAAAGACACTGATCGCATTCCGCGACAATGCGGCAGAGCTCAAGAAGGAATTCAACATTGACGGCGACATCATCCCGATGTCCTGCATCATCAATGACGGCGACCAGGACCCGGCAGTTCTCATCAACGGCTTCGGCGAAGGTGTCGGCGACATGGACAAGTGGCGCCACATCGCAGTTACCGATGACAAAAAGGTCATCTGCTCCGCTACACAGGAAGGCTTCAAGAAAGGTCTCGAATGGCTCCACAAGCTGAATGAGGAAGGACTCATCGATCCTGAAGCATTCACACAGGAATGGTCCACATATGTTGCCAAGGGTAAGTCCGGACGTTACGGCGTCTGCTTCTCCTGGGACGTTGCCAACATCGCTCAGGTCTCCATGGATGATCTGATTGCCGGCGAAGGCTGGGTACCGCTGCCTGCACTGACTGCAGATACCCGCAACATCACACCGCAGAACGGTTCCTTCACTTCCGGTTTCGACCGCGGACGCTGTGTCGTCACTGCCAACGCAAAGAATCCTGCGCTGATCTGCGCATGGCTCGACCAGATGTATGATCCGTTCCAGTCCCCGCAGAACAACTGGGGCACCTACGGTGAAGATGATGACTTCGATATCTTCGTTCTCGGCAAGAATGCAAACGGCGAGGATATGCTGCAGCACGCTCCGCTCGGCGATGCTTCCCCGGTTGAAGTACGTGAAGCAGAATGTGTCGGCGGTCCGCTCGCAATTCTCGACTCCTACTACGGTGTATATGTTACCTGCCCGGATGACGCGCAGTATCGTCTTAACTGGATCAAGGACATCTACACACCGGATATGCATACGAAGTATGTATTCCCGAATGTCTTCATGACAACCGAAGATACCAAGGAAATCTCCAACCTGCAGGCAGATATCAGCAAGTGCATCGCAGCTGCGAAGTCCGACTGGATCATGAACGGCTTCACCGATGCGGACTGGGATCAGCTCCAGAAGGATCTTGAGGCTTACGGTCTTGAGAAGTACCTGAGCATCTTCCAGAAGTACGTAGACGAGTATTACAAATAATCAACCGCACCACTGATATATCCGCCCTCACGGGGGCGGATATATTTCACAGATTAACGAAAAGGAAATTTTGCTTATGATCAGTCAGAAACTGGCAGATGCCCGCGCCTATGAAGAACGGTACGGAAACGCCATCCCGAAGGAGAAACGACCGGAGTATCATCTTTCTCCGTATATCGGATGGATGAATGATCCGAACGGTTTCTCCTTTCATAACGGAATGTATCATCTGTTTTATCAGTATTACCCATACGACACCAAATGGGGTCCGATGCACTGGGGCCATGCGGTCAGTAAGGATCTCCTGCACTGGGAATATCTTCCGGCCGCGCTGGCACCGGACACCGAACACGACAATGCCGGATGCTTTTCCGGCGGCGCTGCCGATCTTCCGGACGGCAGACATCTTCTGATGTATACCGGTGTTATCTCCACCGATGATGTCCGGAAAAACCTTCAGGTACAGTGCCTTGCCGTGGAGGAAAACGGAGAGTACCGCAAGTATGAACAGAACCCGGTGCTTGATCAGTCGGATCTTCCGGAAGGAAGCGATCCGTGTGATTTCCGGGATCCGAAGCTGACCCGGAAACCGGACGGAACCTACAGCTGTATGACGGTAGGCCGCAATGCGAATGGCCTGGGTCAGCTGCTTTACTATAAAAGCCCGGATGGATTCCATTGGTCGTTTGATCGCGTCATTGTCGAAAATGACGGCACCTACGGAAAGATGTGGGAGTGCCCGGATTATTTTGAACTCGACGGGAAATATGTCTTCCTCGTCAGTCCGATGGACATGCTGAAAACAGAAACGTTTTACTCGGGCAATGCGACCATCGGTATGGTCGGCTCCCGGAAGGAAGACGGAACGTTTGTTCCGGAGAAGGTACTGCCCGTAGACTACGGACTGGACTTCTATGCCACACAGACACTTCTGACCGATGACGGACGCCGCATCATGGTTGCCTGGATGCAGAACTGGGACTCCATCATGGATACCGGGGAAGATATGCCCTGGACCGGCTCGGTAACCGTACCGCGTGAACTGCATGTCAAAGACGGACACTTATACCAGACTCCGATCAGAGAACTGGAATCGCTTCGCGGGGAACGTGTCTTCATTGAGAAGGCAGAGATCCATGATCCGGTGTCTTTTGAAGGTGTCCAGGGCAGAGTCTATGATCTGACCCTGCAGATTCATCCTTCCGACGGACAGTTCTCCAAGTTCGATATCCGGGTTGCGGAACAGGACGGTATCTATACATCGATCGTTTACCGGCCGAAGGAAAACCGTCTGGCATTTGACCGCTCCAGTTCCGGCACACGGCGCAGTGTTGCCCATATCCGCAAAATGCATAACATCCATGAAACGGAAGATGGCCTGAAGCTGCGGATCCTGCTGGACCGCTACAGCTGCGAGGTGTTCATCAATGACGGTGAACAGGTCATGACACACCGTATTCAGACCGATCCATCCATTGGCGGAATCAGCTTCCGCTGTGACGGCACTGCGGTCGTCGATATTGAAGGCTATTCGCTTGAAAATGCATAACACATGTATGCGGTGATTCACAGAATGGTTCCCTTACCTCCGAAAGAGCGTACGGACAGGCGTGGGTGTGCCTGCCCGTACGTGTCGGAAGGTGAACGGAATGAAACCGCAGGAAACAGGGAGAGAATACAATGAAACCTTATGATGTAACCGCGCTGGGCGAACTTCTGATTGATTTCACCCAGGGCGGAATGTCTGAACAGGGAAATCCGATGTTTGAGGCAAACCCGGGCGGTGCGCCGTGCAACGTATTGTCCATGCTTTCAAGACTTGGAAAGAAGACGGCGTTTATCGGAAAAGTCGGCAACGACGGATTCGGAAAGCAGCTTGCCCAGGCAATCGAAGAGGTCGGCATCGACGCAACCGGTCTGATGTTTGACAACGAGGTTCATACAACACTCGCGCTTGTCCATAAACTGGAAAACGGCGACCGTGACTTTTCGTTCTACCGCAATCCCGGCGCGGATATGATGCTGCGGGAGGAAGAGGTAAACGAAGACCTGATCCGGAATGCGAAGATCTTCCATTTCGGAACGCTGTCGCTGACCGATGAGGAAGTGAAAAAGGCAACCCACCGGGCAGTGGCGATTGCCGAAGATGCGGGGCTGATCCGTTCGTTTGATCCGAACCTTCGTCCGCCGCTCTGGAAGAGCCTGGACGAGGCGAAAGTGCAGGTGGACTGGGGTCTTCAGCACTGCGATATTCTGAAGATTTCAGACAATGAGATCACCTGGTTTACAGGGCTGGATGATTATGATGAAGGCATCGCCGCACTGCGGAAACAGTATCCGAATATCCGCCTGATCTGTCTTTCCATGGGACCAGACGGAAGCCGGGCATACTATGAAGATGTCCGCGTGGAAGTGCCGGCATTCCTGCAGGAAGGAACGATTGAAACGACCGGTGCCGGAGATACCTTCGGAGCCTGTGTGCTGAACGGCATCCTTGAATCCGGACTTGACGGACTGGATGAAGCGAAGCTGAAGGAAATCCTTACCTTTGCGAATGCGGCCGCATCCATCGTGACCACACGGAAAGGCGCACTGCGCGTCATGCCGCAGAAGGATGAAGTGCTTGCGTTCCTGAAGGCAAATCAGTAACAGCAGAGGAAAACCTTAACTGACAGAGACCGGAAGGTCTCTGTTTTCAATTCGTCCTGGTGGACAGTTGAGCGCACGCTGGAGATAACAAATAGAGGGAAGAGTGAATTGCGCGAAACAATAAAACCACCTGCTATGCAGGTGGAAGGCAGGTGCTTCTTGTAGAAAGAAGCACCTCATCTGACTAAGATGGTGAGTGTCGAAGTCACTAGAATAGAAAGATGAGGTGTTTAATATGGCCAAGAAGTACGATTCATTGGCACACACAAAGTATTATACAAGATACCATATCGTGTTCACTCCAAAGTACAGAAGAAAGATAATTTACAATCAGCTGCGGAGAGATATCGC
>JAFOLE010000095.1 GCA_017419465.1 Solobacterium sp.
CACCACGGAACCATATATGGCGAAGCAGGAGGGATTTGAACCCTCGCGCCGGTTTCCCGACCTATGCCCTTAGCAGGGGCACCTCTTCGGCCTCTTGAGTACTGCTTCACTCTGCCAAGCGCATGTTCTCTTCAACAGTGCCTTCATAATATACCACAAGGGTTTTGATATGGTCAAGCACATTTTTGAAGAATTTCAGGGAACTTTTTTCCGGCTGTATGACGCCGGAATCAGAGGGTTCTGCACAGTTCCTGCCTGCATATTATAATGCATTCAGAGACAAAAGAGGAGATAAAAAATATATGCTCACGGTTGGCACAAAAGCACCGGCATTCCGTCTGCCGGATCAGAACGGTACCATGCATGAACTGAAGGATTTCAAAGGCAGAAAAGTCATTCTGTATTTTTATCCGAAAGACAGCACCGCAGGCTGTACAAAGGAAGCCTGCAGTTTTCGCGACGCTTACCCGGATATTACGGAGAAGGGTGCGGTTGTGATCGGTATTTCCAAAGACAGCGCCGCATCGCACCGGAAGTTTGCGGAGAAGAATGCACTGCCGTTTCTTCTGCTGGCAGATGAAGATACCTCGGTCATTCAGGCATATGATGCATGGAAGGAAAAGAAACTGTACGGCCGCGCCTATATGGGTACGGTTCGCTGCACCTATCTGATCGATGAGACCGGAACCATCATAAAAGCATATGAGAAGGTAAAACCGGCAGATCATGGCGCGGAGACTCTCGGAGATCTGTAATGCGGATCATTCTTTCACCGGCCAAGACCATGCGGACGGAGGATGTAATTCTCTCAAAGACTGTGCCTGTATATCTTTCACAGGCGGAGAAAATCGCCAATGCACTGAAGGCACTGACGCCTGAGGAACGCAGAGCGGTATGGAACTGCAGCGAGAAGCTTGCGGCGGAGAATGAAGTGCGGCTTGCCCATATGAATCTGCATGGGGCAGTATCGCCGGCACTTTATTCCTACAGCGGTCTGGCATTTACGCATCTGTCACCGGAATCTCTGGATGATGATGGTCTTGCATACCTGCAGGAACACCTTCGGATTCTTTCCGGTCTGTACGGAATTCTTCGTCCGCTGGACGGAATCGTTCCGTATCGGCTGGAGATGGCATCGAAGTTTTCCGTTGGCGGAACCCGGAATCTGTATGCATACTGGGGTGACCTGCTTTATGAAGAACTTTACCGTGACAATAACACCGTGATCAATCTTGCCTCCGAAGAATACAGCAGCGCAGTGACGCCATGGCTGAAGGAACCGAATCGCATGATTCACATCGTCTTTGCGGAGGAAGTCCGCGGATCACTGAAAACAAAAGGAACATTTGCAAAAATGGCACGCGGGCAGATGACCCGCTGGCTTGCGGAAACGCAGGCCGAAGATCCTGCGATGATCAGAACCTACAGAAGGGGATATCGTTATGAACCTTCTGTATCGGATGAAACCCACTGGGTATTTGTCCGGACTACCGGAAAGGAGCTTGCGAAATGATTCTTTATACGCCGCGTCTCATATTACGGAAGTGGGCACCGTCGGATGCCGAAGATCTCTTCCGGTATGCGTGTGATCCGGACGTCGGGCCGATTGCCGGCTGGCCGCCGCACAAGAGTGTCGCCGAAAGCAGGATGATTATTCAGAATGTGTTCACCGGAGCGGAGGCCTATGCCGTGTGCCGGAAGGAAGATGACCGTCCGATCGGCGCAATCGAGCTGAAACTGCAGGGTCATACGGATATGAGTGACCGGAGTGACGAATGTGAACTCGGTTACTGGATCGGAAAACCGTTCTGGGGACAGGGCATGATTCCGGAGGCGGCAGAGGAAATCCTCCGGCATGCATTTGAGGATCTCGGCATGCGTGCGGTATGGGCTGGCTATTATGACGGAAACACGAAGTCGAAACGGGTTCAGGAGAAGTGCGGCTTTGTCTACGTACGTACCACACAGAACCTGGATGTTCCGTTAATGCATGAAACACGCACCGGGCACTGCAATGTACTGACAAAAGAACACTGGCTGGAAATCCATCACCGGAATCAGTAAAGAAAAGGGCTCACACTGTGGGCCCTTTGCCGTATCGTGATTCAGATTTGGATTACGCTGCTTCAAGCGCAATTTTCATCATGTCTGTAAACTTCTTCTGACGTTCTTCCGGGGATGCTTCTTCGTTATAGACGAAGCTGTCGGAAACAGAGAGCAGGCATGCGGCATTCTTTCCGAGTACCTTGGCGTTGGAGAAGAGACCGAAGCTTTCCATCTCTGCACAGATGCAGTGACGCTCGTTTACGACATAATCGGTATGCGCATTTGTGCGCTGTTCTGCGTAGAAGACATCACCGCTGTGAACAACTCCTTCATGAAGATGGATGCCGAGATCCTTTGCGGCCTGACGAAGCTTTTCATTCAGTTCTGCGGAAGGATACTGGATATCGCTGGTGTCGCCGTTCTGATACAGAGCATAGGTGGACTCGGAGTAAGCGGCTGTCGCAAGGACGGTATCAAAGAGCTTGAGTTCTTTTGTGTAACCGCCGGTCGAGCCGATACGGATGATGTTTTCAACATCATAGAACTTGAAGAGTTCATACGAATAAATGCCGACGCTCGGAATTCCCATGCCGTGCGCCATGACGGAAACAGGCTTTCCCTTGTATGTGCCGGTATATGCCAGCATATTTCTGACTTCGTTTACAACGCGGGCATTCTCAAGAAATGTTTCCGCAATGAACTTTGCGCGAAGCGGGTCACCCGGCATCAGTACGGTTTTGGCAAAATCACCGCGTGCAGCGCTGTTATGAGGTGTAGACATAAAATTGTATATTCCTTTCTGTCTGTTACCTCAATTATACCGGACAAATAAATGTTGCGCGAAAAAAAGACCGCCCGCAGCGGTGTGCGGACAGTCCTGTAAAGAACTTTATGTTTCCGGTGCTCAGCCAAGCTTGGAAGCCTTTGTGCCGGCAGGTGCGGAATAGGTGCTGAGCAGGTTGGTGTCATAGGAGAACGTCATACGGGAACGTCTGCGTTCACGGTCCAGCGCAAGCTCGACAAGACGATCCATCAGTTTCGGGAAGGATACGCCGGAGGCTGTCCAGAGATAGAATGCCAGGGATCCCGGAATCGTATTGATCTCGTTTACATAGACCTTGTTTGTATCAGCGTCCATCATGAAGTCGATACGGCAGACACCGCTGGAGCCAAGTACACGGAAGGTCTCAAGCGCAAGCTTACGGATCTCATCGGTTTTTCCGTCCGGAAGATCCGGATTGACGTTGCGTGTGGTGGAAGCCATTCCCTTGGATCCGGAAGAACCGGTCTTGGAGGATTTGGATCCGCCTTCATATTTATCCTTGAAATCAAGCAGCTCGTTATCCGCCGCATGATACACTTCTTCAAGCACAGATGCTTCCGCCCGGAACGTATCGCCGAGAACGGAGCAGTTCAGCTCCCGCATCGGTTTGATGACCTTTTCCGTGATGATCTTGGCATCATACTGGCGGGCATTTTCGAAGCAGGCAATATACTCTGCGTCAGAGTGGGCAATGGAGATGCCGACAGAAGAACCGGTGCAGGCAGGCTTGATGATGACCGGATATCCGATACCGTGAACCTTCTCAATGATTTCATCCTGCTTGGTTTCAAGCTCTTCACCGTATACCCAGAACCAGGGGGTAACCGGAAGTCCGCTGTTTTCCAGCGTGTGCTTCTGCAGTACCTTGTCCTGTCCGACGGCCGCTGCGATCAGATCACAGCCGGCATAGGGAACTTTCAGCATTTCAAAGAAGCCCTGGATCGTGCCGTCTTCACCGTTGGTTCCGTGCATGACCGGAATTGCGACATCGACGGTAAACAGGTCTTTCCGATGGAAGAGACCGGTATGAACCGGATGGATGACGACCTTGTTGTCTTCCTGGACAAGATCTACCTGCGTGCACTTGTGAAGCAGGGCAGGAATGTCCTTGTAATTGGTGAGATCCAGAAGAAGATCCGAGCAGTACATCTTCCGGTCTTTTGCGACGTATACCGGGATGACATTGTATTTTTCGTGATCAAGCGCGTCGATCGCCTGATGCGCGGATATGACAGATACTTCATGTTCTACGGATTCGCCGCCGAAGAACACCGCAATGTTGAGTTTCATAGTTCAGATTCCTCCAACCTGCCTTATTATAACGCGTGCATTAAAAATGCCAAAATGATCTTTTTATAATGTATTTTGCATGATGGTATAGTATATGCGTAGGAAAACAGAAAATGAAAAAAGCATTGGTATTGGCCGGGGGAGGAACCCGCGGAAGTTATCAGAACGGTGCGATTCATGCACTGCGCCGGCTGGGCAAAGATGACTGGGATATCGTGACCGGAACGTCGATCGGTGCGCTGAACGGGATGATGGTGGTCCAGCGGGACTATCGCATCATGGATCGTGTCTGGCATACGCTGACCCAGGATAAGATCCTAAACGGGAATCTTTCCGTTGATATGGATCTTTCCGATATGTTCAACGAGCGTACCCAGATCGTGCCGTTTGTAAAAGACTTTATCAAGGACCGGGGAGCGGATATCACACCGTTCAAACAATATGTGGAAGAACTGTTTGATCCGGACCGTTTTATCGGCAGCCCGATCGATTTTGGCTGTGTGGTGTGCCGCCACAAGGACCGGAGTCCGGTATTTGTCACAAAGGATATGATGATGGAACACGGCGTGGACTGGCTGGTCGCAACTGCGTCTGCCTACCCGGCATTCCCGGTTCATAAATTTGAAGAGGGCGAGTTTATCGACGGCGGATATTATGACAATATGCCGATTGATCTGGCGCTTCGGATGGGTGCGGAAGAAATCATCGGCATTGATCTCAACAGCAACCCGAATCATACAAATTATTTTGACCGCAGCGGAATCACCTATATCTTCCCGCAGGTCGAAACCGGAACCTTCCTGACATTTGACCGCGATGTGATCGACCGGCTCGAGATTCTCGGATACTACGACACGATGAAGGCATTCGGCAAGTTTGACGGTGTGAAATATACCTTTGAACTGACATCGCTGCCCAAATGGTATGAACGGTTCCGCCTGGATCTTCTGATTCTGGAAGAGCGGATCCGCCGGGCGAGTGAAATCACCAACCGGCTGTATTCCTCTCAGGTCGTAACGGACAGGCTTGCCCAGCAGCAGCACCGCAAGGTGATCAATGACCGGCAGATGTTCTTCGGGTTCATGGACAACCTGATGAGTGCGTGCGGTCTTGATACCGAACGGATCTGGACGTATCGCGCCGCAAGAAATGCGATCCTTGCCGGATTTGCGGACTGCGCGACGGAAGACTTTGAAGTGCGCCCGGAGCGCCTCAGCATGGACGGGATTCTGTCCTATGCGTCAAAGCTCAGCACAAAGGGCGTCGTGGAGAAAATCATGCATACAAGGCTTTATCCTTCGCATGCCTTCCTGAGTGACGGCGTACTGCTTACGATGTATCCGTTTGAAAACGCACTTGCCATGTTCCTGGGGGAACTGATGAATGAACTGAAAGAGGAATGAAATGGAACGTATCGCAAAATTTGAAAAGGTAAGCTTCGCACAGTACATGGAAGCGGTACAGAAGATCGATGCACAGCGCAGTGAATCCGAGATCCGTGCAATGTATGAGGCAATCCGTCTGCCGAAACGGGCAACGGAGGGAAGTGCGGGCTATGACTTTTATGCGCCGGAACGCGTGACACTTTCGCCAGGCTCGCAGATTCTCGTACCCACCGGAATTCGTGTTAGAATTGAACCGGGATATGTTCTCATGCTGTTTCCGCGCAGCGGTCTTGGCTTCAAATATCGGCTCCAGCTGAACAATACGGCAGGGGTAATTGACAGCGATTACTACAATGCGGACAACGAAGGACATATATTCTGTAAACTGACCAATGATACAAGAGACGGGAAAACCGTGGTGATAGAAGCCGGAGACGGTCTGGTCCAGGGAATTTTCATGCCGTTTGGAATCACGGAAGATGATGATGCCCATGCGCAGCGGACCGGCGGATTCGGCAGTACGACAGGAAAGCGATATAAACTATGACAGAAGAAGAACTGAAACTGAGTTATTTCAAGACGGAGCCGATTCCGGCTTCCATTCTTGAACGCATGGAAGAATGCCGCAGAAAAGGCATGCTGGTACCGGATGAAACACTGATCAAGCGTCCGAGCCAGATTGCCGGCATCCGCGAAGCTTCCAGAATCAACGCAGCGGTGCTGGATGAAGTTGCCGGGAAAATCCATGTTGGAATGACAACACAGGAAATCGATGACATTGTTCAGGAATTCACGCATGCGCAGGGCGCAATCTGTGCGCCGTATCAGTTTGAGGGGTTCCCGAAGTCTGTGTGCACCTCCATCAATAACGAGGTATGCCACGGCATTCCGGCAAGACACCGCAAGCTTCATGAAGGGGATATCATCAACGTTGATGCGACAACGATTTATAAAGGATATTACGGTGACGCAAGCCGTATGTTCATGATCGGCAAGTGCACAGATGCCCGCCGGAAACTCGTTGAGGAAACCAAAAAATGCCTCGAGATCGGACTGGAAGCCGCAAAGCCCTGGAACACGGTCGGTGATATCGGCGCCGCAATTTCCAAATACGCCCGTTCCAAAGGCTATTCGGTTGTCCGTGAACTCGGCGGTCACGGTGTCGGCGTGGACTTCCATGAAGACCCGTTCGTAGCGCATGAGGCGCGGGCGCATACCGGAATGGTGCTGGTGCCGGGCATGGTGATTACCATTGAACCGATGATCAATGCCGGCCGTGCGGGTGTGGTGATTGACCCGTATAACGGCTGGACCATTTATACCAGAGACGGCAGTGACAGTGCGCAGTGGGAACACACGATTCTGATCACTGAAACCGGCAACGAGATTCTTTCCTATTAAGTTATGGAAGACCGGCTTCGTACAATGCTTGAACAGGCTGCGGTGCGGGGATGTACCTTTGAGGCATCTCCGGCCTGGCATTTTCTGTTTCTCGAAAACACCTCGCTTCTGCAGGAACTGCTTGTGCTTGTGAAGGGCGTGGAAGGCAGGGAGACGATCACGGATGCGGTCGTCGCGTTCTCTGATCCTTCGCCCGCTTCGGCGGCGGACGCATGCGCCGCACTCAGCCGGATGCACAGTGTTGTGCAGGGCAATGGGGCAGCGTTTTCCAATGCGCTTACCGCGTTCTTTTCGGAAGCTGAGGCTGACCGGCTGAAGGAAGCGCTTGGGGTTCCGGCAGACTATATCTGTGCCGGAGCGCTGATGTTTGGAAGTTTTGAACCGGCGGATTCCGAAGACATCCGCTGGGATGTCTTTTCCTATATGAAATGAATCACTTTCATTCGCAAACAGGTGAGGAATACAGATGAACAACATGATTTACGTAACGGGGCATCGGCACCCGGATTCGGACAGTATCTGCGCAGCGATAACCTACGCGGATCTTCTGCGTCGCTGCGGTCATGAAGCGACACCCTGCCGGCAGGGACCGCTGAATGAAGAAACGAAATTCATTCTCAAACGTTTTCACCAGGAAAATCCGCTGCTTCTTACCGATGCGCGGACAATGATCAAGGATATTGATATCGACCCTCCGATGGTCATCCGGAAAGATGAAACCGTACATCATGCCTGGCATGAGATGCTGAGAACGCAGAACCGATCGCTCTTTGTGGTGGATGAAGAGGGCAAACTGTGCGGTATCTGCACGACGTCCAACCTTTCTTATGTAAGACTGCAGCCGGACGGTGACCTCGATGCACTGATGGCGACCGCAACGCTGGAAAGCATTGCCCGCACGATCGGCGCAAAAATCCGGGTCGCACCGAAAGTGTTCCGCAATAATGGAACCATTCATATCGTTACGGTTGAAGAAGAGGAGATCGAGCACTATCCGCTGAACGACGGTATTGTTCTGATGTCGACCGGAACGGAAAAGCAGAAGCGGGTAATCGACTGCGGCGCAGCGTGCCTGGTTCTGACCTGCGAAGTACCTGCCACAGAAGAGATGCTGGAATACGCACGCGAACATGACTGCGCACTGATCGAAACCGGTCTTGATACAATGCATGCCGCGCGGATTATCTGTGAATCCTATGCGGTGGAAAACATTATGACCCGCAACCCGATCTTCTTCCGGGAAACCGAGTATATCAATGATGTCTCCGCAAAAATGACAAAGAGCCGTGTCCGCAGTTATCCGGTACTGGATGAGAACGACCGCATCGTCGGTGCGATTTCCCGGTATCATACGCTGAATCATAACCGCCGCAAGTTTGTTCTTGTCGACCACAGCGCCGTTAATCAGAGCGTCATGCATGTGGATGAGGCGGAATTGATCGCGATCATCGACCATCATCATATCGGCGGCATTCAGACAGACCGGCCGATCATGTACCGGAACGTCAAGTGCGGCTGTACCTGCACGATCATTTCCAACCTGTATCAGGAAAACGGACTTCTGCCGGATGCGGATATGAGCGGACTGCTGCTGTCCGCAATCCTCAGCGACACGCTGAACTTCCGCAGTCTTACCACAACTGATATGGACCGTGTCGCAGCGGACTGGCTGGCAAAGCGGGCAGGCATCGATGATATCGACGCCTACGCACGGGAAATGCTCGGTGCTTCCGTATCGCTGAAAGACAGCAGTATGACGGAAATCCTGAACCGTGACCTGAAGACCTATGAAGTCGCAAATTACAAGTTCGCGATCGGTCAGACCAACTACAGCCGTATGGAAGAGGTTCAGAAGATTCTGCCGGAGTTCAAGGCCGCAATGCAGGCGGAGCAGGAGAAACTGAAACTCGATCTTCTGGTCATGCTGTTTACGGATGTGATGGGCGAGGGTTCACTGTTTGTGTTCTACGGTCCGCTGTCCAATGTCATCTATGACATGATCGAGACCAAGTTTGATGAGCACAGCGGATTTGATCCGAATATCATCTCACGGAAACAGCAGATGATGCCGAAGCTCTCTGCACTGATCAAAAATATCTGATTTATTAATCACTGTTATCTGATTGAAACTGTCCGCGATGCAATGCGGACAGTTTTTGTCTTGGTTTGCCGCATTCTGCAGAGGGTGGGAATCCAGCAGAAACAAAATGTAAAATTTACATATAATCGTGAAATTATTTCATGAATTGTGTAAATTTCGTGAAGTAGTATCTTGAAATGAATATTTCGAATCGGTAAAATTTATTTATATTTTCTGAAAGGGGGAATATAGAAAGATGATTAATCTTAAAAAGCCTTTAAGCCTCGCGCTTGCAGCAATGCTGCTCGTAGGCTGTGGCACATCCACAGATGCAGGCACTCCTGCTGAAGGTACCGACGCAGGTACAACGGATGCGGCTGCTCCGGCAGATGCCGGTACAGAAGCTGCTGCTACCGGAGCTCCGGCAGAAGTAGTCGTCGCATTTGACGCTGACCTCAGCACCATGGATCATCACATTGCGACTGATGGAAACTCCTTCATCATGCAGTCCATGTGCTATTCCGGTCTGATGTCGCTCACTGCTAACGGTCAGCCGACAGAAGAACTCGCTGAAAGCGTTGATGTAAGTGATGATGGTCTGGTTTACACATTCCACATTGCTCCGGACGCAAAGTGGTCCAACGGAACCGATGTCACCGCAAATGACTTCGTATATGGATGGCAGCGTCTTGCTGATCCGGATCTCGCATCCGAGTATGCATTTATCCTTGAGACAATCCACGTTGTAAACTCCAGCGAAGTTGTCGCAGGTGAAAAGCCGGTTGAAGAACTTGGCGTCAAGGCAGTTGATGATAAGACATTTGAAGTTACACTGTCTCTGCCGTGCGACTTCCTGCTTGGCCTGATGGCATTCCCGAGCTTCTTCCCGCTGAACAAGGAATTCTTTGAGTCCCAGGGCGATCAGTTCGCGCTCGGTGTAGACAACATGATCTACTGCGGTCCGTACAACATGACCGACTGGAAGCAGGGTGAGTCCTACACATTCACAAAGAACCCGGATTACTTCAAGTACGATCCGGATGCTGCGGAGACTGTCGTATTCAAGTTCCAGCAGGATACACAGACTGCAGTTCTTGACTATCAGGCAGGCAACATCAACGTTGTCAAGCTCCAGGGCGAGCAGGTTGATATGTACAAGGACGATCCGGGATTCACAAACCGTCTCCAGGGTTACCTCTGGTACATTCCGGTCAACCTGACTGTTGACAAGCTCCAGAACCTCAACCTTCGTAAGGCGCTCCACTATGCAATCGATCGTGAGACCATTGCAGCGAACGTTCTTAAGGACGGCTCCATTGCGGCAGAAGGTGAAATCCCTGTTGAACTCGCTACCGGTCCGGACGGAAAAGACTTCCGTGAAACCGCAGGCAAGATCACAGAATATGATCCGGCAAAGGCAGAAGAATTCTATAAGGCAGCAGTTGAAGAACTCGGCGGCGATGTAACGCTCGATCTTCTCTATGAAGACTCCGAAGCTTCCTCCGCAGTCGCAGTCAACCTCCAGCAGCAGCTCCAGACAAACTGCCCGGGTCTGACCATTACACTGAACCAGAAGCCGAAGAAGACACGTCTTGAGCTCATGAAGACACAGCAGTATGAACTCGGTCTCACACGTTGGGGCCCGGACTATGCTGACCCGCAGACTTACATGGATCTCTTCCTCTCCACCAACGTTTCCAACAACCAGGGACGTTACAACTCCGCTGCTTATGATGAACTCGTTCTCAAGGCAACGCAGGGTGAAGATGCTACCGATTCTGCTAAGCGTTGGGCTGACCTCGTCGAGGCAGAACGGATCATGGTCGCGGAAGACTTCGCAGTCATTCCTATTTACCAGAATGGCGGCGCGATGCTGATCAGCACGGATATCAAGAACATCAACTTCCACAGTGCTGGTGTTGATGACTACAGACACATCTACGCAAACTAAGTACTGAATCCTGTATTACTCTACTGACAGACAGATCACAACAGAGCGGAGACGCTCTGTTGTGACTGTCTTTATTCAAATTTAGAAAGGGGAACACTGAATGTCGAAATACATTACCAAACGTGTCCTCGTCAGTCTCGGCACACTCATCGTGATCCTGTTTGTCCTGTTTCTGATGCTGGATAAAATGCCGGGTAGTCCGTTTAACGATGAAAAACTGACGGAGGCGCAGAAGGCGCTTCTGTACGCCAAGTACGGTCTTGATCAGCCGTTCTTTGTCCGGTTTGCGAAGTATTTCATTGCAATGATGAAGGGCGATCTCGGTGTTTCTTATGTAATCAGTAAAAACAAGGCGGTTGCTGACCTCGTGGCCGCGCCGCTCTGGCTGTCCATCCGGATCGGTGCCCGTGCAATGCTGCTGGGGACGGTCCTCGGACTGCTTCTTGGAATTGCTGCAGCGCTCAACCATAATACGTGGATTGATACGCTGTGCTCCTTTGTCTCCATTATCGGTGTAAGCGTTCCGTCATACGTATTCGCGCTTCTGCTTGCGTACTATATCGGATTTGTTCTTAAGCTCACGCCGATCCTGTTCAGCTCCAAAAATGTGGCTGCCTCAATGATTCTTCCGACGATCGCATTATCCATGTTTCCGACCGCGAATATTTCACGTTTCACCCGATCGGAAATGATCGATGTCCTGAACTCGGAATATATTCTCCTCGTTGAGGCCAAGGGCGTCCGTCAGGGAGCCCTGATCTTCCGCCATGCACTCCGCAATACCCTGATCCCGATCATCACCATCATGGGACCGATTCTCGTCAATCTTCTGACCGGATCGATGGTCGTTGAGAAAGTATTCGGTATCCCCGGTATCGGTATGCTTATGGTGCAGGCGATTCAGAACAATGACTATAACGTCGTCATTGCATGTGCATTCGTCTATTCCGCAATGTACATTGCGATGATGCTGATTGTTGATATTCTCTACGGCGTGATCGATCCTCGAATCCGCGTTGCGAAAGGAAGTGCGTAATATGAGTGAGATTATTAAAAATACACACGAACCTGTTCTCGGCGACGGATATTCCAAAGAGGATTTTGTTTTCGTCCAGCAGGGCGAACGCCTGAATGACAAAGCATACAAGACAACTTCATACTGGCGGGATGTATGGACTCACTTCTCCAAGAACCGCGGTGCGCTTGTCGGCTTTATCATCATTATGATCATTGTGATCTTCGCAATCATCGGACCGATGATCTCCGGTCATTCATATGACACGATCATTATTGAACATCAGAGTCTTCCTCCGAAAATTCCCGGAATCTTCGGCGGCGTGGAACGCGGCATCGATGTATATGCGCAGAAGGGTGTCACCGACGTCAATTACTGGTTCGGCACCGATTACAACGGCCGTGACCTGTTTACCCGTGTATGGCAGGGAACCCGTATCTCTCTGCTCGTTGCCTTTGTTGCGGTTATCATCGACATCGCAATCGGCATGTCCTACGGCCTGATCTCCGGCTACTTCGGTGGAAAGGTTGATATGGTCATGCAGCGGTTTGCGGAAATCCTCAACGGTATCCCGACGCTTGTTATCGTTACACTGCTTGGCCTTGTGCTTCCGTCCGGTATTTCCTCGATCATCTTTGCATTGATGATCACGGGCTGGATCGGCATGGCGCGTATCTCACGTGCAGAAGTGCTCAAGCTCAAGGAAAGTGAATACATTCTTGCGTCCAAAACGCTCGGCGCAAAGGACTTCGCCATTATCTTCAAGGACATCCTTCCGAATATCTTCGGACAGCTTGTCATCATGGCTATGTTCTCGATTCCGAATGCGATCTTTACCGAAGCATTCCTGAGCTTCGTCGGTCTTGGTATTCAGCCGCCGCAGGCTTCGCTCGGTTCGCTTATTTCCGATGGATATAAGTCACTGACCATCCATCCATATCAGATTGCGACTCCGGTTATCGTACTTGCGCTTCTGATGCTCAGTTTCAACCTGTTTGCGGACGGTCTGCGTGATGCGTTTGACCCGAGCATGAAACAGATGTAAAGGAGGAACAGTTATGCCGACACCAAAAGACTTGAATGACCGCGTACTGTCGATCCGTGACCTGAACATCAGTTTTGATACCGCAAGCGGTACGGTACATGCGATCCGCGGTGTCCGTATGGACCTGTTCCGCGGGGAAACCATTGCCATCGTCGGTGAGTCCGGTTCCGGTAAATCCGTAACGGTCAAGACGATCATGGGAATCCTTGCGAACAACGGTCATATTGACAGCGGTTCGATCAACTATACATTCGTTAATGAAAAAGGGGAAAAGGAAACCGTCGACATGACGCGCCTTTCCCAGAAGGAAATCCGTTATCGTTTCTGCGGCAAGCATATTGCCATGGTATTCCAGGATCCGATGACCTCACTCGATCCGACCATGACGATCGGAAAGCAGATCATGGAAGGCATGATCCTGCATCTGAAGCTTTCCAAAGCGGAAGCGAAAAAGCGGGCGATCGATCTCCTTGCGAAGGTAGGAATCGAGAATCCGGAAAAGCGGTTCAAACAGTATCCGCACGAACTCTCCGGCGGTATGCGTCAGCGTGTTGTCATCGCGATTGCGCTTGCCTGTGAACCGGATATTCTGATCTGTGATGAGCCGACAACGGCGCTTGATGTTACGATTCAGGCGAAGATCCTTGAACTGATCAAGGAAATCCAGGCAGAATCCAACTTTGCCGTTATCTACATCACGCATGACCTTGGCGTTGTGGCGAAGGTTGCGGACTATGTGGATGTCATGTATGCAGGAAGAATCATCGAAAAGGGTAATATTGATGAGATCTTCTATGATCCGCGTCATCCGTATACCTGGGGTCTGCTTGCGTCCATGCCGGATACCGACACCAATTCCAAGCGTCTCTTTGCGATTCCGGGAACGCCGCCGAACCTCTTGGAAAAGGTTACCGGCGATGCGTTTGCGCCGCGTAATCCGTTTGCGCTGAAGATCGATTATGAAGCAGAGCCTCCGATGTATGACGTCGGCGGCCAGCATCGTGTTGCCTCCTGGCTGTGTGATCCGCGTGCACCGCATGTGGCGATGCCGGAACAGCTCAGGGAACGTATGGAAAAGATGCGGAAGGAGGGCATTCTTGAATGACAGTGATTGATAAGAATACAGCTCCGCTGCTTCATGTGGAAGGCCTTAAACAGTACTTCCGGATCAGCTCCTCCTATACCACCAAGGCGGTCGACGGAATCAGCTTCGACATCTGGCCCGGTGAAACCTATGGTCTTGTCGGTGAGTCCGGTTCCGGTAAATCCACGACCGGCCGTGCTATTATCCGGCTTTATGATCCGACCGGCGGAATGATTATCTTTGACGGACATGATATCAGCGGAAAGATGTCCAGAGAGGATGAACGTTATCTCCGGACAAACATGCAGATGATCTTCCAGGATCCGATGGCATGTCTGAACCCGCGTAAAAAGGTAAAGGAAATCATCGCCCAGGGACTTGAGATTCATCACCTGTACAGCTCCCAGAAGGAACTGGAAGATAAGGTCTACGCCATTATCGATAAAGTCGGTCTCTCCCGTGAACATGCGACCCGTTATCCGCACCAGTTTTCCGGCGGACAGCGTCAGCGTATCGGAATTGCCCGTGCGCTTGTCATGAATCCGAAGCTTGTAATCGCAGATGAAGCGATTTCCGCGCTTGACGTTTCCATCCAGGCGCAGGTCGTCAACCTGATGAAGGACCTGCAGGATGAACTCGGCACAACGTATCTGTTTATCGCGCATGATCTTTCGATGGTCAAATACATCAGTGACCGTATCGGCGTCATGCATCTGGGACACATCGTGGAAACAGGAACCACGGATGAAATCTTTGAAAACCCGATTCACCCGTATACCCGCTCGCTTCTCAGCGCTATTCCGCGTCCGAATCCCAGAATCGAAAAGAAGCGTGTCGCGGTGGAATATGACAAGGAAAAGGAGGGTGTTGACTACACCGCCGGTCATATTCACAAGCTTACCGACACTCACAGCGTTCTTGCGACTGACGAGGAATTTGCCGTCTGGTCAAAGGATCACAGCTATTAATTCTTCAAAAGGGATCTCAAAGATCCCTTTTTGTGAGATTTCACGGCGGAAAACATGTAGAATGATACCGCTGAACAAGGCAAAAGAAAGGTAGTTAACAATATGTCGCAATTCTTTCCGTTTCGGGCACTTCGTCCGGCTAAGGGGAAGGCAGGCAGTACCGCATGTCTTCCGTATGATGTCCTGTCAGAGGCACAGGCAAGAGAACTGGCAGTAAATCCGTCATCCTTTATTCATGTCATCAAATCCGAAGCTGATCTTCCCGAAGGAACAGATCTCTACAGCGATATGGTGTATCAGACAGCTGCCGCAAATCTTGCAAAGATGGAACAGGACGGTATCCTCTGTGAAGCAGAGGCACCGGAGTATTACATCTATCGTGAGATCAGTGCGGATCATACACAGACCGGTGTTGTCGGAACGGTTTCGTGCAGGGAATATGAAGCCGGAATCATCAAGCGTCATGAGCTGACCGTCGCAGAGAAGGAAGATGACCGCACCCGGCATATCCTTACCTGCATGGCACAGACCGGGCTTGTTTTCCTGACCTTTCCGGAAAATGAAGACTTAAGCAAATGCATTGCGGAAGTAACCGCACAGGAACCGGATGAGGATTTTTCACAGAACGCCGTAAGACATCAGGTATGGGCGGTCCGTGATGCAGAGATGATCCGCCGGATCGGAGACTGCTTCCGTGAGATTCCGTCTCTGTACATCGCTGACGGACATCACCGTGCCGCATCGTCCTGCCGTGCCGCTGAAAAGCTCGGTGCGGATGATTCCCGGGAAGCCGGCCGCTTCATGGCATGCGCATTCCCGGCAGAAGATCTTTCGCTGCTTGGATATCATCGCTACGTGAAGGACCTCAACGGCATGGATGAAGCCGCATTCATGGCCCGTGTGAAGGAGGCGTTTGACGTTCGTGAGGGCGGAGAAACACTGCGTCCGGACACACCGCATGAAATCATCATGCGCCTCGGCAATTCGAACTATATTCTGACCCCGCACAGCGATCGTTATGACGCTTCTGACAGTATCAGCCGCCTGGATGTTTCCATCCTGCAGGAAAACCTGCTTGCGCCGGTTCTCGGAATCGAGGATCCGCGCCGCAACAAGCGGATTACCTTTATTGGCGGAATGGATGCTGCTGAACAGATCCGCGCGCTCACCGCGGACGGGGGTGTCGGCTTTGTTCTTTATCCCACCAGCATTCAGGACCTGATTGCGGTCGCGGATGACCGCAGAATCATGCCGCCGAAGTCCACCTGGTTTGAGCCGAAACTGCTCAGCGGTCTGTTCATCCATAAACTGTAAATAAAAAACTGTCCGCAAAAGTTACGGACAGCAGAGGGGCAGGCCATTTTCCGATACAGAATCTGCGTCTTCTGCACAGGATTCTGACCTGCTTTTTATTTTACACTAATAAATGGCATAAAAAAGACATAGTATACCCTTGAATGAAACGCATTCATGCAGGTTTGTCTGCCGCGGGAATACCATGGTGTGCGGACCGGATTGTAATTGGATGATATTCTATTTTTTCAGCGGGCTGATAAAATAAGAGTAGTATTTTGCAGGAGAATAAGCGGAATGGGAGATCTTTATAAATGTAAAAAATGCGGTCAGCTCTGCTATGGGGCAGCGGTATCTGAAGTAGACGGAAACCTCGCATCAGAGATTCTGACCACCATCGCCAACGATGGGTTTATTGAGGCACCGGATTCGATTCCATTTCTGGATTCGGATTTTTCGCAGTTCCTGCAGAAACATGTCGGTGTGGCTGCGGTCCGCTATGACGCATATCCTGCATTCCCGAATGTGATCTCCAATATGCGCCGTGACAAGGTTGTCATCGGCACGAAGAAGATTGAGGACGGGTATGTGTGTCTGAGCTGTCCGATCTGCCAGTCCCAGGAGTTCTTCTCGCGGATCGGTTCACTGCCGACCACATTTGCGGAAGGCAAGTGGGACAATTACGTGGACAGTGATCATACATGGTATCTGCTCAGTGACGGCAACCGCGGAATGGGTTCCTTTACGGAACTGGAACGCAGGGAGCTGACAAACTATATTCTTCAGGAAGACCGCGAAGATGCCCAGCAGATCTATGATGACATCATTAAGGAAGGATACGACTCCGTAATCAAATCCAAAGGCGGGTTCGCCCAGACCAAGGATGTTGATCTGACGCAGTACTTCCGGACACTGATGAATGTAAAGACGGATATTCAGATCATGGAAACCCGTCTGTTTGATCTTGTGCTCAGTCAGCTGCCGGCAGAACGCGAATATATCAATTCCACATGCCGTTCAGAAGAAACCATTGTCAGTGAAATCGATAAGGAAAAGCATCAGATTGCCGAACAGTCCGAGCGGCTCCGTAAGGAACTGGAATTCCATCTCCGGGAAGACTGGCGCGAGGCAAACGGCATCTCTGTGCCGCAGGAACCGATCAAACCTGTGGTTGAAGCACCTGTCGAACCGGAATACCGGCAGGCAGGTCTGTTCAACCGGAAAGAGGTAACCCAGCAGAATGATGCATTGCGTGCCGAGTATTCCGCCAAAGTGGAGGAGTATAACGGAATCCTGCGCAGTTATGAAGAATCCATGGACGCATACAAAGCTGCCAGGGAAGAATACGAGCGCAGACAGGAAGAAATTTTCGAACAGGAAAAGGCTGCCTGGGAAACAGATCCGGAAAATGTTGAAAAGCAGAAGAAACTGGAAGAACTGACTGCCCGCGACAGCGAACTCGACGAAATGCTGAAGAATCCGATGGAGTATGCCCAGAAGATGCTGGAGAACTCCGGACCCGCAAAAGTGAAGCGGCTGTATGAAGCGGAAATTCAGCGTAATGCAAAGATGCTGCGGAAGGGATATCAGACAGAATCCGATCTCCAGAATGTTCTCTTTGTCTTCCCGAAGTATCTGGATATCCTTGCAGTTTCAAAGATCTATGAATATCTTGTTACCGGCCGTGTTACTTCACTGACCGGAGCCAACGGTGCGTATACACTGTATGAAAGTGAAATGCGCAGTTCCCGTGCGCCCGGAATGAGCGCAATCATGCGCAAGACCGAAAATGCCGCAAGAGAGTTTACCATCTACAATGCACTGTCTTCCGTATCCAAGATCATGAACGAAATCGGCGACAAGACGGCAGCGGCCGCTGAGGAGCTGAGAACGACGAACAATACGGAAGCCTGTGAAGAATACAACCGCTCTGCCGATGCATTCTATTCGCTGATTGATGAGGATCTGAAGATCTGCCGTGAATACAACAACCGCTATAACCGCGATCAGGGAGAAACGGTTGTCGCAGATTCGTTCCTGAAACCGGGCGAAACATCGGAGGAAGCTGCCGCAAGAGTGCAGCCGGTTTCCGAAGAGCCGTCAAAACCTGCAGAAACCGTGGAGACTGCGGCAGAACCGGAAGAGACTGCTCCTGTTTCCGAGACACCGGAAACGGAGGCGGAAGAAACGAGCGAACCGGCACCGGTTATCGAAGAGGAGAAACCTGTGGAAGAGGAACCTGCGGAGGAAAAACCGACAGTAACTGAGCTTCCTGCAGCAGAACCGGAGACAGTCATTCCTGTTTCCGAAGAAACTCCGACGGAGCAGGCAGAATAAGAAATAACGAAAACAAAAAGGGGCTGTAAAAAAACCTCCGATTAAAAATCGGAAGTATTACAGCTCCTTTTATTATTGGCTGATGTTAAAAAGTGCCTTAAAAAGGGCTCGGGGAATCGAACCCGGAGCCCGTTTTTGTAGAATGTCTTTGACTA
>JAFOLE010000096.1 GCA_017419465.1 Solobacterium sp.
TAGTCGAGAAGTCCTTCCACCCACTGATGCGAGCAGAGCTGACGTCCGTTGAGGACATGCCCTGCGGTATGTTCCCACTGTCCGCCGAGGAACATCGGATCTTTGTGGTAGTGGCAGACATCGACATCCATCCAGTGTGTTGCGGAGGCAATGACATAGTCCAGGAAACGGGTAACACCGGTCCGTGCGAACAGCAGTGCACATGCATGCGGATAGTCATACTCGTTGTTTACCCAGACTAGCTAGCCGTTTCCGCGGCCCTGTGCCGTGTAGTTGGAGTCATAGCCGTCCCCGAAGTTCAGCATGCCGTAGGCACGGCAGTGTCCGTCGCCTCTGGAGATCAGTGCCTGTTCCACCTTGAAGTCGGTTTTGTCCGCAAAGATACGCGGCCATACGCCGGATTCCTTCATGACTTCCGGGGATACATAGGGACGGTTGGGCATCTGATAGACGATGCTGCGGTCATTCAGCGACTCCAGTGTCTCTTCTGCGTCATGGAAGTGCAGCAGGAACTTCTGTTCTCTTGCCATGCCGCTCTGCATGATGACTTCCCCTGCGTTCTCCGGCACCAGCATGATCCGGATACTATCGTTATCCGCTTCCAGAGCCTTCGGGAAATTCTGGTGTGCCTGGAAGATGGTGGCGGTAACGCCGTCCTTTTTTCCGGTCACATCCGCAAAGAAGGTTCCGTGGAATACTTCACAGAAGTGCTCGTTGGCTTCCTTCATGATCCAGTCGGCATCGATTGTCTTGACGATCTTCTCGCCGTTCTCGCTTACGGCATAGGAGGTTTCATAGTTGGAGTTGGCAACACAGGTGCGTGCTCCCTCCGGGTTATCAAGGTGCAGTTCATACCGCAGAGTATTGATATGCAGCGGCGCATCATCCGAGTTGATGATCCGATAGGAGGTTTCCACCCACGGCTTGCCTGCCCATGCGGTAATGCGGACTTCAAAGCGGATCTTCTTGTCGGTATCCGCAGCGGTATGGGTGCCCTTTACTGCCGCAATCACGCAGACCGGACCGTTCTCGATGATCTCCCAGTTTTCCGTTGTAAGATCATAGACGCCCTTCTGTCCCTTTTCATTCAGGACCGGACCTTCAAATACATCCTTGCCATAGGTTCTGCCGCCGGCAGTCACCTGTTCAAAGATACTGTCGGATCCATTCTTCAGTTCAACGCAGAGACCGTTGTCCGCGCCGGTTTCAATGCGCAGACCATTGTCTGTGTTCGAAATCTTCACGGCATTGAACGGTGCGATTTCTCCCTTTGCCTCACCGGAAAGGGCGCAGTCAACCGTCATTCCCTTATAGGCAGGAACGTCTGCCAGGAACCGCAGGAAGAGGAACTTGATGGAGCCGTCCTCATAACGGGCGGTAACTTTGGGCTGAATCGGAAGACGGGTCTCTCCTGCATACAGATTCACGCTGTCGGTTGTCGTAAGGGTTCCCTTGGGAAGCGGGAATCCGATGTAGAGAGGTTCCGATTTGTGTTCAAACCGGTAGAGTTTATCAATATTGATTCTGATCATAACGTCTTCCAACCTTTATTCCTTTCCGTTATCTGATTCTGATTACTTTACAAAGTCTTCCCGCATCGGGGAGAAGATGTCCAGCAGGATGCCTGCTTCAAGGCATACGCATCCGTGTTCGATGCCGTTCTTCTTCAGCATCGTATCGCCGGCGGTCACAATGCGCTTTTCACCGCCGATATTGAACTCAAACTTGCCGGATACCACATAGGTGATCTGGGTATGCGGATGGGAGTGCAGTGAACCGACTGCACCTTTCTGGAATACATTTTCGACGACCATCAGTTCGTCGGTGTAACTCTTGATTCTGCGTTCTACGCCTTCTGCAGCTGCGACACCTTCAACATCCTTGTCAGACAGCCAGATCTGATCTTTTACTACGCTCATAATGCTTCCTTTCTGCCGTTTCGGCCTGTTTTCCGGGGATATACCCCTCTTTTCTGTTTACGCCTCCATCATACGTCACAAAAAATAAGGAATCCTTCACTATAATGTCCGGTTTCCTTTCAAATCTTTGAAATTATGATATTGTCTAAGAGGAAGCACAGTTATGCCAATCGGAATGCCCCAGAAGAGCCTGATTACCGTACAGCGGCGGGAACTCCCGGCGGATTTCATGATGCCGCAGATGGAGATGGCATCGACCCATTACAGTATCGGTTACCTCATTTCCGGTGACCGGCGGATGATCACGCCCTACCAGCAGATTGACCTGCATGACGGCGATTTTTCCGTCATGCCGCCGATGCTGTATCACCGGACCTTTTCCCTCAGCGACCGTCCCTACATCAATTACCTGATCAAAATTTCCGAAGAACTTGCGGCAGACTTTCAGAATGATATCGACCCCAAGATCTGGCGTGCGGTCTTTGATCAGCGCTGCATCTCCTTCGACGAGGAAAACACCGCAAAGGCCCAGGCACTGCTTGCGGACATGCTGGAAGTGTATGAACAGGATGCGAAATATTCCCCGGAACTGTTAAGGGGTATGCTGTACCGGCTGATCATTCTGATGTGGGAAAAGAACCGGCATACCGATGATCTGCAGTTCAAGGACAAGCTTTCCGCCGAAATCATGGAGACGATGTATTTCATCGAGCGCAGCTACAGCGAGGACATCAAACTGAGCGACGCCGCAGAATCTGCCGGATTCTCCGAAGGTCATCTTTCCAGACTGTTTGCCTCACAGGTCGGCGTATCCTTTTCCGATTATCTGATCAATGTCCGGCTGCGCCACGTCAAGGAACTCCTCATTAATACCTCCATGTCGATCGCGGAGATTGCCAACCATACCGGCTTTTCCAACTCGGATTACCTCTCCGCCTGTTTCCGCCGCAAGGAAGGCATGACACCGACCGCCTTCCGCAAAGGCGCAAAGTAATCACTTCCTGTCAGATCTCAAAAAAGTCTGAACTGCCCTGCCGTATGACGACAGTGTCCGGTTCAGACTTTTTTTCATGTATTAAACCGTTTTGTTTTTGAAATCCTGCGACCCGAATTCACAATCCCGGAAGTACACATCATGCACGGTTTCCGGATGGTCCTTCAGTGACTCAACAACGACCTGTGCCGCTTCATCCGGACAGATGCAGCGTGTGAAATAGATGTTGCGGTATTCCGGAATATCCTCCGGATCATCGCTTTCCACCACGGGATCGAAATAATCCATCAGATTGTGCACATAGGTCATTGTGACCGTAACCGCGAACTTTTTGATATTCACCATCTGAATATCCTGCATGTAAATATCTTCGACAACGCCGCCGCGTCCCATTGCGCTCTTGAAGTTGATGCCGACATCCGCATTGATGAAGGTACAGTCCTTCACCTGCACGTTGTGCACACCGCGCGACATCTCGCTGCCAATGACAAATCCGCCATGGCTCTGTCCGACCTTGCAGTCATGGATCAGGACATTCTCACACGGCTTTTTCAGCTTCCGTGCTTCCCGGTCCTTGCCTGCCTTCAGACAGATCGCATCATCGCCCGTTTCCAGCGTGCAGTGATGAATATGCACACGATTGCAGGAATCCACATCGATGCCGTCCCCGTTCTGCGCATAGTATGGATTGTTTACCGTCACATTGCGGATCGTCAGATCCTCACAGAAATACGGGTGCACATTCCATGCGGCGGAGTTCTGCAGGTGAACGCCCTCAATCAGCACATTACTGCAGTAACGGAGACTCACAATGACCGGACGGTAGAAATCATAATACGGAGCCGCTTTGGCAAGCGCCTCTTCCTCCGTCGGACAGTCATCCGGGAATACCTCCCCTTCAAACCGGGCATCGTAGATGGATTTTGTCGGAACCCAGACGCCGCCCTCGTTGCTGTCGATGACGTAATCCGACTGTTCCAGAAGAACCTTCCACTGCCGTTCGGTCATCTTGAATTCCTTGACCGGCCGCCAGAGATGTCCGCTTCCGTCAATCGTACCGTTTCCGGTGATCGCAATGTTTTCCGCATGTTCGGCATTGATCTGCGATACCGTGCGGATCCGGCGGATACCTTCATAGTCGGTCACCCGCAGCGGATAATCTTCTTTTGATTTTGAAAACAGGATAACCGCATTATCCGCAAGATGCAGTTCCACGTTGGAACGGAGCGTGATCGGGCCCGTCAGCCAGATGCCGTCCGGTACAATGACGCGTCCTCCTTCTTTTGAAGCCGCCTCAAATGCCGCCGCAAACGCTGCGGTGTTGGATGTTTTTCCGCCGGGCACTGCCCCGAATGAACGGATGTCAAATTCATTTCCCGGGAATACCGGAATGGTTACTGTGAATTCCTGAAACATAGCTGTCTCCCTTATGTTATTCAAGCGGCAGGATAACGGTTGGATTCCCCGCAGGAATCTGTACCTCTGCCGTATTGGTTCCCTGAACCTTCCACGGTTCCGGCAGCCAGACGGTGTAGTTTGTTTCAACCGGAAGAATATCCGTACCGGTGATCTTCAGGCTTCCGTTTTCAATGGTCAGTTCCATGCATTCGGCACCCATGGAATAGTGTCCGTCGGATGCGATGATAACCGGCCTGTTTTCCATGCGTTCCACCTTGATCACGGTTGCGCCATGGGGTTTCAGTGTCCCGAGCGTCACCGTTTCATCCGGCCGTACATGCAGTCTGTAACTTCCGTCATAGAAATCACTTACCGCATACTCCCCGTCCGGAAGATGCAGGATGGAAAGATCCAGCATTGCGGCAGTGTCTTCCGTATCAGACCAGTTGATCTGACAGACACAGTGCACGCCGGTCTTCCGGATCAGCACATCCACCATTGCCGGAAAGCGGTCCGGTGCCAGGATGTTGAACGGCGTCACTTTCATCTCCACGACGGGAAGAAGATGGCGGATCTCCATCAGACGGTCATCTCCGATCTTGTCCAGCGGTTCGGTCTGACACATGATGCCACCGCCCGCAAACTGATTGATGATGCTGGTCTTTACCTCTTCATCATTCAGCAATCCGTACGTGAGCCGCAGACCACGCTCCATTACTTCATTCTTCCGGATCATCAGTGCATCCGGATCATTTGCCCACCATTCATTCATGTAGGAACGCAGAATGCTCTGACGGATGGTGTACGGTGCGGTCTTGCCGTCCTTGTTAATATTGGAGCTCCACATGGACAGGACGTCCGAACCGGTGCGCTGCGCATCCACAAGACCGATGATCGGATCATACAGACCGCCGCACATCAGGAAGAAGGATTCCTCTCCCATACCTTCCCGGATGGCCTTTACTGCCCGGTAATATGCCTGGGCAAGGGTAACGGATTTGTCAAAGAAGTCCGCATCCTCATAGATGACCGCCGCTCTTGTAAAGTCGAGTTTGTGGTAAACGTAACCCCACTCTTCCGTAAACATCCGGTACAGATCCGTGAAGTATTCATACGTTGCCGGATTGGTAATATCAAACACGTAATATACCGTGTCATTCATCGGAAAGAGATACGGCTTCCCATCCCGGTCCTTCAGAATCCATTCCGGATGGCTCTTCCAGATTGATGCGGTCTCATGCGCCACAAACGGACTCGACCAGATGCCCGGAATATAACCGGCTTCCCGAATCTCCTCTGCGATCTGTTTCATCGGCACCGGGAACTTCTGATTCGGCACATATTCGCCCAGCGTCATCTCCCAGCCTTCATCCACCTGGAATACCTCATAAGGTAGATTCCGCTCCTTAATAATATTCAGACAGGTCTTCACATCCTCATAGGTAACGGTAAGACCGTAGTAATACCACGTGCAGAAAACCGACGGGTGGCGCTGGTTGCGTGTCCCGTAACGCTCCGCCTTCCGCTTCGCAAAGGTCTGGACTTCCTCATCCGCATCTTTGACCACCGCGACCCGGATGGATTCGGTCGAAACGGTCTCTCCCGGCTTCAGTTCGATATGAAAGACGGTCTCTGCCCGAAGGTTCGCAAGATCTGCGTTGTCATCCAGTTCCAGAACGGTCTGAAACAGCTGATCTCTTCCGGTCAGGAATTCCACCGCAAGCACACCGTCATTATTTCCTTTGAGCAGTGTCAGATGATCACTGACGACACAGGTTCCGCTTCCTTCTTCCATGCGGTCTCCGGACTCCGCCATCACGGAAGATACATCCTGGAGACGGGCATCCTTTACGCCGGTCGTAAAGACACCCGGCATGTCATTTTTATGACGTCCGCTTCGGAAAATGTCATACGGCCCTTCACCGATTCCAAACGCCGCAGGATCACTGCATTCCAGCAGGCGCACCATTTCCAGCACGATGGTTTCTGACGACCGGTTTGTGACCTCCACATGGTATTCCAGCGCATCCGCTGTTTTCTGTTCGTACACAGGGCGCAGATCGAGCACTGCATCCCCTTCCGCCGCGACACAGCCGCCGTTGTATACAGCGCTGATTCTGATCAATTCTTCCATACTCAGTTCCTCAATTATTCTGTTTTATTATCGGTGACTGTCCTGCCTTTTTTCGGACGGGGCAGCTGCTGTTCGTGATTCTGACACTCCCATTATCTCCGGATTAGGCAAAATCACCAGCAAAATGCAAAATATCTTTCCGGTCGGGCCCGGAATCCACGGGCATACGTATTATAATTACTATTAGTAAACCGGCATACATGCCGGTCATCGTTTCATAATCGATAAGGCGAAAACAAAATGAACTTACAGGAAATTCTGGAAAAAGACAGGGAGCGTCTGACCGCATCCTTAAAACAGGCCGGGACTCCGGAACGCGCCGTCGGCGTGATCGAATCGGAATATGACCGGCTGCTTTATGAATACAATGAGCACTGCAGTGACGACTTTGAGCGCCGCTGTGCCGCAATGATGTTACAGACGGCACGGATGGCTGCCCCGCTTTCTGACTGTATCGGTGAGACCGCCATCTGGGAACAGGGCGGAAAACTGCTTACGGATGAGCGAAAGAAAGTGCGCGTGCCTGCCGTCATTCTGCTGGCCGCAGGAATCGTTCTTTCTCTTGCGTCAGTCATTGCCCTCTTCGGCATTGATCTCACCCTGACCAAGGCATTTGCGGCTCCGGCCATGACTGCCGGGTTGTTTCTTGGGCTTGTCTTTCTGTTTCTTGCGGGTCTCTTTTTCCGCAAAACCACAAAGGCGTCCTACAGTGAAAAACAGCTGAAGGCAGAGCCGCGCATCGATGCGGAGAAGATTTACCGCGCCATGCATTCCGTTCTGATGATCGTCGACCGCAATATTACGGATGCCCTTTCCGCAAGAAAGATCGAAGAAGCCCAGCGCGGTGAAGAACCAACAGAAACCAACAATGACCTGTCGCTCTACAGCGACCTCCTCGAGGCTTCTCTTGCCAAAGATGGCGAATATGCGCTGGACCAGATATCCAAGGTGCCCTTCTACCTTCATCAGAAAGGTATTGAGGCAATGAACTACAGCGATGAATACCGCAGTTATTTTGATGTGATTCCGGGAGAAAAGCAGGAGACGATCCGTCCGGCACTCGTTAAGGACGGGCACCTGCTCAAAAAGGGAATCGTATCGGGAGTATAACCATGAAACGCTTCTATGGATTTGACCTTGGAGATGCGGAGTCCGCTGTCTCCCTGCTGGAAAAGAACAGCGAACTTCCTCCGACCATTCTTGAAATCGAAGGTGTCCGCAGTTTTATTACGGCCTATGCCGCACTGTCGGACGGCACGCTTCTGATTGGTGAGAATGCATGTTATGCAAAGGAAGCGCGGAAACGAAAGCTGCGCTTCAAGTCCCGCTTTCTGAAAGATCCTGCGGTCGAACAGGATATCCGCAGCTTTTCGGCCGGCGTGCTCGGCGCACTGTATACCAGCGGAAATCTTCTCCGCAACGATGACAGTTCCTGTTTCTACATCGGCTGTCCGGCCGGCTGGAACCGCAATGACCGCGAACGCTACCGCAGTATTTTTGAACGCGTCGGTTATCCGCCGGTAAAGGTGATTTCCGAATCCCGCGCAGCGCTTGTCTCCGCGTGCCAGTCCAAGCATCTTCAGATCGGATACAACATCATGGAACATCCGATGCTGGTGGTGGATATCGGTTCATCAACTACTGACTTCGCTTATATCAACCACGGACGTGAAGTGGAGATGCAGACAGGCGGTGAGGTTTATCTCGGCGGCGGTGTCATGGATGAACTGCTTTTAAATCATGCCATTGAACATTCCAGTAATCCGCAGAAGATCCGCCGGATCTTTGAAGAATCCGAGGCATGGAAAAACTACTGTGAGTTTGCCTGCCGCAGATTAAAGGAAAAATACTATTCCGACATGGATTATTTCTCGGACCATGAATGCAGAGACTCCGTTCTGATCCGGCACTCCTTCCCGCCGGTCCGTCTCAGTATTGAGATGAACGCTTCGATTGCGGACCATCTGGAAAACGGAAGCAGTGAACATCTGGACGGAGATTCCTTCCGCAGTGTATTCCTTTCCTCCCTGCGCAATGTCCGCGAATCCATTTCCGGCGATACCCCGCAGCTGCTGTTCCTTACCGGCGGCGTTTCCAAGATGCCCGGCATCCGTCAGTGGTGCACGGAAGTATTCCCGGAGGCTGTCATCATCACCGGTGCTGAGCCGGAGTTTTCCGTATCCCGCGGTCTTGCGTGGACCGGAAAGATTGATGAGGAGCTGCGCGAGTTCCGCAAGGAAATCGAAGATCTGAACAATACCTCCGTTGTGGAGGATATTGTAAAAGAACATATCAATGAACTGTACCGGGATATCGTCGATACGATGACCAAGCCGATCATCCGCAATGCGGCCATTCCCGTATTCACCCGCTGGCGGGAAGGTGAGATCGTCAAGCTCACCGATACCAACGAGGCACTGGAAGCGGAGATTGCGGCATATCTGCGCACGGATGAAGCGCGTGAGCTCATGGTGGAGCCGATTACCAAATGGCTCAAACCGATTGCGGAAAAACTTGAGGAATATACGGAGCCCATCTGTATCCGCCACAATGTGCCCTACACCGCACTGAGTCTGAAGTCCTTCATGAAGATCAGTGACATTGATGTAAAGATCAGCGCAAAGGATGTCTTTGCGGTGGAGGAGATCACCTGGCTCATCGATTCCATCATCTCCATTGTTGTAGGTCTTCTGTGCGGCGGAAGCGGTGTGGCACTGATCGCCAGCGGCCCCACCGGAATCTTTGCGGGTATGATGATCTCCATTCTCGTGCTTGCGCTCGGCAAGGACAAGATGGAGGAACTCCTTCTGAAGACGGACCTGCCCCGCCCTCTGCGGAAGATGCTGCCGAAGAATACGATCGAATCCCGGCTGGATGCCATCTCCGCTGAAGTTCGCACAAGTCTCTATCATTCCCTGGAAAATGAGAAGAATGAAGAGATCACCAACCGGCTGATTTCAGAAATCTCCGCACAGATCGAGGACTGCCTGACCAAAATGGCAGAAATCGTCGAGATTCCGCTCGGCTGAACTTCAAGGCAATACCCTGAATCTGAAAAACAGGTCTGAACGCTGTGATAACGCTCAGACCTGTTTTCTTGCCGCCTATATTCAGCGGCACTATACCGAACCGATCAGACTGGAAACCCTGATGGATATCGCACATATGTCCAAGGCATGGTATATGCGCATGTTCCGGAAGTATATCGGGACCACTCCGTACAATCACATTCTTTCGTTGCGCATCACCAAGGCAAAAGAGTATCTGGAAGTGACGGATATGACCGTGCACGAAATTGCCACGGCAACCGGATTCAGTGATGATCCTTCCTTCAGCACGCGCTTTTCCGCAATGACGGGAATGAGTCCGCTGAAGTACCGGAAAGAGGCAATTACACGGAAACAGCTTCCGCTGTGACAGCATTCTCTTCTGCTGGTTTCCCATCCGGGACAGGCATTGAATGATTGCCGGTCAATGGCTCTGCGCCGATTGGAGCGCAGTATTCCATCTGCCGCATACACTCCCCATACAGCCACGGATACACCTCCGCAATTTTCTCCAGCACCGCCTTGCGGTACAGCGGATAGGCAAAGGATATTCCGGTCTTTCCCTTTGCGGAATACAGAAATGAATCATAGGTTGTCAGGTTATGCCGGATGTAATTGACCGTCCATCGCTCGATGGTCTTCAGATCCGCACTGCGGACGTTGCGGTCATATTGTCCGGTTATGTCATACCACTTCTGTTTCGCATCGACCGCATCATCCACAACCTGCGCATAATCCACTTCTTCCACCCTGATCCGCGCAATCGCATCGCTCAGCCGTTCCTGCATCTTCCGGTTCTTTGTGCGGACCGCCGCCTGCGCCCGTTTCTGATGCACACTCCGCCGCTTCAGATGGGCTGTGAATTCCGAATTTCTCTCCGCTTTCAGAACATCATATTCTTTCCACAGATACATATTCAGCTTTCGGTAATAGGGATTGCGGCAGACCATCGGCGGCGGGAGAAGCTGCTCGATCAGATCGTCCGACCAGCCTCGTTCCTTCAATGTTGTCTTGGTAAAATTTCGTTCTTCTCTCTGATACATAACGGACCTCCATATATTTCTTTTAGAAATCAATTTGGAAAAATCCGTGCGTTCATATAAAAAAACATCTGAATAATCACACTTCAGATGTCTGTAAGAAATCCTGCAGTCCGGAAGGAACGCAGACTCAGCGGTACCAGTCAAGGATCTTTTCCGCGTCATGGAATCCTTTGAGATAAAGATGCTCAATTGCGTCTTTGTCTTTGGACAGTGTTTTCATATTGCCGATCGTATCCGGCGCCACGATCAGCACCTTTCCGAGTTTTTCATATTCTTTGGCCAGCGCGAGTTCCGTATTGTACATCGTCGCACGGTTTCGCATCGTATGCGCCGCTTTGGGATATTCTTTTTCCAGCAGTCTTGCGATGAGTTCATCCTTTGCGGCAGAACGTTCAAAATCTCTCGGCCTTGTCAGAACCAGAACAATCCGGTCACAGCCATCCTCAAAGCATTTCAGTACCGGAATCGGATCACTCATTCCGCCGTCATAATACGGGACGCCGTCGATCTCATATGCCTGATTGACGACCGGCACACAGCAGGAAGCCTTGATCGGATCGTAGTCATCCTGTCTCATATCATTCATCATATCGAAATAATGCGCCTTGCCTGTCAGGGCATTTGTGGCGACAATCGTAAACGGAATTCCCGATTCCCTGGCGGCCTTGAAGTCCAGCGGATACTCGCCCCAGGAGCCGGAAAGCTCATCGTAAATATAATCCAGATCCACATAATTGCGGTCATGGATAAAATTGGAAAGACTCATATATTCCCTGCGGAAACTGTAATCAGTGTAGAACGTATAGTTGCGGCCCTTCTGATGGGCAAGATAGGAGCTGATGTTTGCACTGCCCGCCGAAATGCCGACACAGTAGTCAAACTGAATCCCGAGAGCCATGCAGAAATCAAACACGCCTGCCCCATAGGCGCCTCTTAATCCGCCGCCGACATCAATTACACCTGTTTTCATTGGACACCCCCTGCCATACACACTGTTATCAGTGTAACGCATTTTCAAAGACACCGTCAGTCTGACAGTACATCCGGTTTCCATGCCCGGAATACAAAAAAGCAGAATATACCATGCCTGATATATTCTGCCGTTTACTGCTGTGTTCTATGCTTTTTTCAGCGTGATCATTACATCGGAGCGATCTTCCGGAACGGCGAATTCCTCCGTACAGGGTGCATAACCTTCCGGCGCCTTCTGAACATGGACCGTATATGGTCCCTTATCCGCCGCAAATGATGCCGTTCCTTCCGCATCCGTCTTTCCCATCATGCAGGTAATATCGGAACAGAACTGAACCGCGACCCCGGCAACCGGATTTCCGGTTTCATCGCTGACAATGACACGGCAGGTATTCTTCACTTCTTCAGGAATATCTTCCGAAGCCGGTTCCGCCACGGCACCTTCTCCCGCAAGAAGACCGCCGATTGTTTTTTCATACTCCGAGATATCCCCCGGAACACCAATGATCGGGTATGTCATGATCGTTCCTTCCCGGTTGACAAAGAAGGTTGTCGGAAGGCTTTCCACCTTCAGTTCATCCATTCCTTCATACGGCAGAAGATTGATATACGACAGATTCTTTTCGGCGATCAGCGCTTTGCATTCATCGTTTTTATCCACCCCGTCATCACAGATTCCGATCACTGCCGCATTCTTTGTTTCAAGACGCCGGTGAATATTGCCGAGCTCTTCCAGTTCCTTTTTGCAGGGACCGCACCAGGTTGCCCAGATATTGATCATCGTTACCTCATGGGCAGAGAACAGATCCTCACTCTTCACCGGATTTCCGTTGATGTCCTTTGTCTCAAAACGGATCGTTTTGCCGACAAGGTCAGCGCCGGCAATCTGCGGTCCGATAAATTCAGCATTCTTCAGCACATCGATCAATGCGGCCTGAAGGTTACGGAGTTCTTCCGCAAAATCAGAACCGATCGCCTTCATATATTTTTCATCGTTGTCCGGGTTGGTGATGGCATAATACGTGATGTCCTTGTATTTTCCGATTTCCGTAAACGTGTCCCCGGAATCTTTCGCAATTTTCAGTTTCTCTGCAATTTCCTTCGGTCCCTGTCCGCCGCCGATGCCGGCAACCTGCAGAACAGTCCCCATGGCATCCGCCAGTTTCAGACTGTCAGCCTGGCTCAGTTCACCGGTTCCGGATTTATCGCGCATCGCTTT
This sequence comes from Solobacterium sp., assembly GCA_017419465.1. Taxonomy (GTDB): domain Bacteria; phylum Bacillota_I; class Bacilli_A; order Erysipelotrichales; family Erysipelotrichaceae; genus Bulleidia. The sequence continues at coordinate 12,727 of JAFOLE010000096.1, forward strand.
TATATCTTCTTCCGTTACCGCAATATAGGTATACATCATGAAATAGACGCCGTCCCCCATGTCTCCGATTTCCATCGGTGAAAGCACTCCTCTGGGGTGATCAAACACATCGGGATAGGTCAGACGGAATCCCATGCTGTAAAACGTTTCTGTTCTTCCCATGCTGTTCTCCTTTTTTGTGTATCTATTATAAAACACACCATCTCAACTTATTTGCCGTCATCTGCCAGCTTTTCGAGCATTCGCACCTGCCCATTTTCTGAACGCAATGCCACGTTTTGAATTCACTCTGTAGCCAACGCTCAGAATCATATCCGGATTGTATATCCTGGGGGTTCTGTCTCCTGAACTTTTATCGGAAAAACCGATAGAAAAGTCACTAAATCCGCCCCCATTAACATTTGTGGTAAAAAAAAGAAAACATAGAAACAAAAAGAAAACCCGCTGTTCATGCGGGTTTTGATATGGCGCCTCAAACAGGGCTCGAACCTGTGACCTAGCGGTTAACAGTCACCAGTCCGCCCATTATTAGTGGTTTGATTTAGTGAAAATCAGCAGCAATCCGATACAGTTAAAATGGCTCTATAAAGCCGTTTTTTGTAATTCAGTGTCACTAAAAAGCCAACAATTGACATTAGTTGAATTTAGGTAAAAAATAGAGAAAAATGGCATATATTTGTCACAGTGTCACTAAATTTGTCACGAAGGAGCCGGTCATGGCTAGTGTTGTTGTAA
>JAFOLE010000097.1 GCA_017419465.1 Solobacterium sp.
ATATGTTTGATGAAGGTTATCTTCCTACTATGACCAGGACCAGTGTGCTCCTGATTTCAGAATAGAAAAAACACCCATACCGTTTGTAAGTATGAGTGTATCCATCATCAGTTCAGCGCAAGCTTAACTTAATGACGTTGGGCCATCGCCGCAAGTTCCGAATCAAGACCCCGTTTTTCCGCAAGCAGCGTGGCCGCAAGCGATACGCCGTTCAGATGAAGCAGTGCGGAATCCCGCTTGTCAATGTCTTCCATACTGCGCAGTTCGTTTGCGATAAATACACGCAGATTCTTCAGTCTTCCCATGTACAGTTCTCCTCTTCTGATAACATTATACTGGACTTAAAACGAAAGGATTTTTCCGTATGAATACAAAAGAATGGTTTATCGAAGACGGCGGCATTCCCCTGCATCTGAAGCTGAGCCGTCCGGATGATAAAGACTCCGGCAAACTGGTACTCGTATTTCACGGGTTCACCGGTCATATGGAAGAACCGCATCTGGTTGCTTTAACAGAGAAACTGACCGGCAGTGGATACGGTGTCCTGCGCGCAGACCTGTACGGTCATGGAGAAAGCGGCGGAGAGTTTAAAGATCATACCATTCTGAAATGGCTGGAAAATGCGGAGGCGGTAACAGCCTGCGCAGAACAGCTGGATGGGGTAAGTGAACTGTATCTCTGCGGACACTCACAGGGCGGTCTTATGGCACTGCTGTTTGCTGCAGAGAATCCGGGACGCTTCAATGGAATCATTCTGCTTGCGCCGGGTATTTCGATTCCCGATGATGTGCGGCGGGGAAATTTCCTCGGCGAGACATTTGACCCGGAAAACATTCCGGATGAAATCACCACGTGGGAAGGGCTTACGCTTTCCGGAGAATACCTCCGTACGATGATGGATGTGAACCCCTACGAAACAGCCCATGGTGTTCTGGCACCGACACTCGTGATTCACGGGAGTGAAGATGAAGTGATTCCCGTGGATTATGCACATCGGCTGGTAAAGGAACTGCCCGCAGGTGAATCCTGTATCATTCCGCTCGGCGATCACTGCTTTGATCTGCTTCATGATCCGATGGCAGACGCTGCGGTGTCGTTTCTGAACTGGTTGTGAACGAAAAAAGGTTCAGCATTCACTGAACCTTTATTGTGACATCATCCGCTTCCACCGGAATCCATTTATTGTCTTCTGTCTGAATCCACAGGAAGGATTCCCGGTCATAGATTTCATGGACCACAATGGTTTCCCCGGGCTCAACCATATCAATGATCTCAGAAGGAAGTGACGGTTTTTCGTGTACGCTGAGCCGGTCCCGGGCAACGAATTCCACTTTCCAGATCACGTCCTTGTAGGTGATGTTCTCTTCGTTTCCGAAGAGCCAGCGCTTGGTTCCGATGCGGTACCAGGTGCCGTCTTCTTCCGGAATCACTTCATATACCTCATACCGTTCATCAATCGTCGCATCACCGCGCGTCTGACTGGAGAGATCCGGTTCGGAATACACATCCATCTTGAATGTGTTGACGGAGAGATGACCGCGGACGCGTTCCGTATAAGGCGCAATATTTTCCGGCACCTCACTCCACCGCAGTTCCGGACGAGCCTCTTTAACCAGCTCGGTTTCATAAACCATCTGTGCAGAACCGCCGCCGTCCATCCGGATGGCGTTTACCACATGAAGTTCCCGAAGCACTCCCTTGATGCGCTCTTCCGGCAGAGTGCCGTAGATCGTAAACAGGAGGTATTCTTTTTTATCATTCTGCGCAAAGATCGTAACCGCTCTTCCGTAGTTGCGGTAGTTGATCATTCCGCCTGCACCGCCGGTAATATCCCGTTCCTCACCGTCCACGAAGTAGGTGTAGGAACCGGAGATTCCGTTTTCCGCATTGATCGTGTAACCAGTCCACCAGCGCCAGCTGTCATCGCCCTGCCAGTCATTCCATGCCCATCCGTGATAGCGGATCCACATGTCATCACCTGTGAAGTAAGCTGTCGCATAGCCGGATCCGTAAGCCGGTGTGTTTTCCTGCCCGTTCCACCAGGTCCATGCATTATGCCGGCGCACGCCGCCGACCGGGCGGCCGTATTCATATTCGGTATTGGAGAAGTAACCGGCATTGACGCCGCCGGCATACTGATAACCCTGCGCGATCGTGTTGTAGTCCTTCAGCTCATTGAGGAAGACCGGATATTCGGAGTAGTCTACCTGCAGGAAGGTATGCTCTGTGGGAATGACCCGCAGGATGTCATACTGAATCTCATCGATCAGTCCTTTTTCATGAAGCACATTCTGCTCGGTGCCGTCGGTATAGATGTTGATTGCGGTCGGAACCTTGCGTCGCAGAAAGTGTACACGTTTCGTTTCATCCCAGGAATTGCACACCTCTTCCGCGTGTACGGGGAGGGTATGCGAAAACAGACCGCAGATGCTCAGAACGGCGGTCAGAATCAGGGAGTGGCTGAGTCGCAGAATCCTGTGTTTTGACATGAGAAAATTATACAAAAAACAGGGTAGGAGGGAAAGGAAAAGATGATTTGGCACTCAAAGAAAAACGGATGTCCGGAGACATCCGCTTCAGTGATTATCCTTCGACGCTGACCAGCTCGATCAGGAAGTTGAGTTCCTTGCCGGCCATTTCGTGGTTGGCATCCAGCGTGATGGTGGTTTCGTCCTTTTCGACGGCACGTACCGGGAACTGCCGGCCGTACTCATCCGCAAGGATGACACGCTCTCCGATCTCAAGCTGTTCCGCACCCGGCAGATCCGTGAAGGGGATCTTCATGATCGCCGCAGGATTCGGCATACCGTAAGCTTCTTCCGGCATCAGGTGCACATTGACCTTCTCGCCGACTTCCATATCCGCGACTGCCTGATCGAATCCGCGGATCATCATTCCGGCGCCGCAGATAAACTCGAGGGGCTGACCGCGGTCATAGGAAGAGTCAAACTGGGTACCGTCATTGAATGTGCCTTTGTAGTGAACGGTGCACTTCTTTCCGGCATTCTTTCCGTCCAGTACCAGCTGCATTCCGCCGCAGCCTCCGCCGCATCCGCCGCATGACTGCGGGTCACAGTTCTCTTCGCATCCTTCTTCGTGATGGCCGCATCCTTCACCATCCTCATGATGGTGGTCACAGGAGGCATCCGATCCGGTAAGTTTTCCGTCGAGGTAGTCACCGACTGCCGCGTCTGCCTTGCCCTGTGCGCCGGCGACGACCTTGATTCCGGCGGTTGCGAGTGCTTCGCGGGCATGTTCGCCGATGCCGCCGCAGATCAGAACATCAATATTCTGTTCTCCCAGCAGTCCGGCAAGCGCTCCGTGGCCCTGGCCGTTGGAGGAAAGCACGATCGTGGAGACAACGCGGTTGTCTTCCACGGTGTAAACCTTGAACTGTTCCGTCTTTCCGAAATGCTGGAAAACTTCTTCGTTTTCGTATGTTACTGCAATTTTCATGTATGAATTCCTTTCATTACGCAAAAGGAATCATACCGAAAATAACGGGAGATTGCCACTAAGGAAGGGGCAGAAGTAACAGAAACGCCAAAAATGTAAGTCGTGCCGTAAGGGGCGTGATCTTGTCAGACGGGACCTGCGGATGGCGCAGGCTGCTTTTTATAATGAAGACAGAGGCGAATGAAAAAACAATGACACCGCAGATGATGGCACAGGAAAAACCGCAGGAACAGGATCTGTTTTCCTGGGATGAACCGGAAGAGGAGGCACCGGAACGGCGCTCATCCTTTCAGCCGGATGCGGACGGAAAATACCGCTGGGTATATGAGCTTCCGATGAAGCACAGTTTTTTCCTGCTTTGGGAAGTCTGGCGGGTATTCGGAATCATCTTTGGAGCTATCGGACTGTTTATGGTGATTACGGCGATTGTCTCCCATGACAGTCTTCGGGCGTTTATCTCCAGTCTGCTTGTGCTCTTTGCCGTGTGCGTGTTTCTGCTGTTTCTGAGCATTCCGGCATACTGGCTTGTCACAAAGGCGAACAACGGGAAGTATACGGTTCTGTTTGAGATGGACGGCCATGGCGTGGATCATATCCAGATCAAAACGGAAAAAGCCCGTGCCCTGGAAATCCTGACGATGCTGGGAGGGCGGGCATCCCGGAACCCGTCAGTCATCGGTACAGGATTGATTCAGGCGGCCGGAGGCTCACTGTATTCTTCCTTTGCGGATGTAAAAACCATTCAGGCGGTCCCGGGCAGGCATCTGATCCGGCTGAACGGACGATGGAAACGCAATCAGATTTATGCGGATGATGAAATCTTTGATGAGGTATATGACTTCATCAAAGCCCACTGCATCAATGCACAGGAACGCTGACTCCCCTGCGGGGGAGTTTTTCAGTCATGTATGCATCAGATTCCGATTCTGACTGTTATGATTGACACAGAGTTCAGAAGGACACCCGGATATGAAACAGTACATTGTGGACGCATTTACGAATGAGCCGTTTTCCGGCAACCCGGCGGCGGTCTGTGTGATGGACCGCTGGCCATCCGAAGCGGCCATGAAGAAACTTGCGATGGAGAACAACCTTTCGGAAACCGCATTTATCGTAAAGGAGCCGGAAGGCTATCACCTGCGCTGGTTTACGCCTGCGACAGAAGTGGAACTGTGCGGGCATGCGACACTGGCTTCCGCGTATGTGATTCTCAATCACTGTGAACCGGAATCGGACACGGTCATCTTCCACACGATGAGCGGAGCGCTTACCGTTAAACGAAACGGCACGAAATATGCCATGGATTTTCCGACCTATGAACTGAAGGAGATTCCGGTCACCGATGCCATGGAGCGTGCATTCGGCGTACGTCCGGTAAAAGCAGTGCTGGGACTGGACCTTGTCTGTGTATTTGAAACAGAAGAACAGGTAAACACCATGACACCGGATCCGAATCTGCTTGCCGGACTGGAAGGCCGCATTCAGAATGCGACGGCCCGCGGGATGGAATCGGACTGCGTGTCACGCAGCTTCTGCCCGAAGCTTGGCATTCCGGAAGATCCGGTATGCGGATCCGCCCACTGTCAGATTGCGGACTATTGGGCAAAGGAACTCGGCAGGCCGGAGATCCATGCATACCAGGCGTCAAAGCGGGGCGGACATCTGTACTGTCACATGCAGGATAACGGACGGATCATGATCAGCGGAGAAGCAGCGCTTGTGGCGGCTGCGGAACTCATCGCAGAACTGAACTGAAAAGGGGAACTGTAATGAGAATAAAGAAACAGGACGTACGCATCTCCTGCCTTCTCAAGGGAATCGTCATCATCGCCGCCGCTGTCGGTGTCTTAAAAAGTGTGTTTTCAGGCAATGATACCTTCATGGGCGGCTCCCATGTCTTCATGTTTTTTACGATCCAGTCCAACATTGCGATTGCACTGATCTGCGCAGTCGGTCTGTATAAACTCCTGAACGGAAAACCGATCTCGAACCGGTGGTATCTTCTGAAGTTTGTCGGCACCGTATCGATCACGCTTACCGGAATGGTGTTCTGCTTTGTGCTTGCACCGACGCTTGGAAAATATGCCTGGGGACTGGCAAATGTGCTGACGCATGTGGTCGTTCCGATCGCGGCGGTGATCGACTTCTTTGTGACGGGAAGATACGGCACCATCGCAAAGAAGGATGTCTGGTATGTGACGCTTCCGCCGCTTGCCTATGCGGTCTATGCGGGTATCGGTTATATCGCCGGATGGGAGTTTCTGGAAGGCATCAATTATCCGTACTTCTTTCTGAACTGGGGAAGCCCGGCCGGCGCATTCGGCTTTACCAGCGGACTGCCGTTTATGGGCGTTGTCTGGTGGATCCTTGCGCTTCTGCTATTCCTGGTTCTGGTCGGTTATCTGTATCTTCTGATTCTTGACCGGCTGAAACGTACAAAATCGTAAATTCACAGGAAATCCTTCCGCTATACTGAGAAGGATTTCTTTTTCAGGAAAGTGAGACAACAGAAACGATGACAGAATACGAAACCATGATCCGGGGTGAACTGTATGACCCCTCCGACAGCGAGCTGACCGCGATGCGGATCAGAGCCCGCAAGCTTGCGCGGAAATATAACAATACGGATGAAGATGAACCGGAGAAACAGACCGCAATACTGAAGGAACTGCTTTCCGGATCCGAATATCTGCCGGGCCTGCAGGCACCGGTATACTTTGACTACGGACGGAATACCACATTCGGAAAACACTGTGATGTCAACTTCGGACTGACGTGTCTCGATGTATGTCCGGTAAAAATCGGAGACAATGTGCTGATCGGTCCGAACGTGACGATTGCGACACCCATGCATCCGCTGGTGCCGGAAGAGCGCAATGTCCGGGAACGGGAAGACGGCTCGCTGTATAACCTCGAATACGCAAAGCCCATCACGATTGAACAGAACTGCTGGCTTGCGGCGAACGTTGTGGTATGCGGCGGAGTAACGATCGGAGAAGGTTCTGTGATCGGCGCCGGCAGTGTTGTGACAAGGGATATTCCTCCCCACAGTATTGCGGCGGGGAATCCCTGCCGTGTAATCCGTCAGGTGACGGACGAAGACCGGATGAATCGATAATCCCGCAGTGAATCTCCAATCGCAATGGTTCATGCATGCGGTTCAGCACATATAATGAAGTCAGAGCATTTGCGGAGGAATAATCATGAAATACGCATTCAGAAACGGAATTCTTCTGGACGGCACTAAAGATATGACGCCGGTTTCCGGCAAGGCTGTGCTGGTCGACGGGGAACGCATCACGGATATTGTCCCGGATACGGAAATTCCTGCGGGCTATGGAGTCATTGATCTTGCGGGCGGTTATCTAATGCCCGGTCTCATCAATCTCCATGTTCATCTTGCAACAAGCGGAAAGCCGCCCAAGGCAGATAAGAAGCCGCCGAACTATAAGCTCATGTTTCAGGTCCTGTCGAAGAGCCGTCTCGTACTGCGTGTAATCACAAAACGGCTGGAAGGCTATGCGGAGAATGAACTGATGAGCGGCGTCACCACGATCCGTACGGTCGCGGGAATCCTGGATCTTGACGCAAAGGTCCGTGATGCCATCAATGCAGGAAAGATTCGCGGACCGCGCATTATCGCCGCAAATACCGGCGTTTCTGTACCGGGCGGACATTTTGCCGGATCGATTGCGACCGAAGCGGAAAGCCCGGAGATGGCGCGCGAACATGTCCGTCAGATTGCGGCGACGAAGCCGGATCTGATCAAACTGATGATCACGGGCGGAATCATGGATGCCTCCGAAGAAGGCGAGCCGGGCGTGCTGCGCATGCCGCCGGAAATCATTAAAGCCGCCTGCGAGGAAGCACACAGCCTCGGCTATAAGGTGGCAGCTCATGTGGAAAGTTCGGAAGGCGTCAAAGCCGCACTGGAAAACGGCGTGGATACCATTGAACATGGCGCACGGTTAACGGAAGAGACGATTCGTCTTTTTAAAGAACATCAGGCAGCACACATCTGTACAATTTCACCGGCAATTCCATACGCTCTCTTTGAACTCTCGGAAAGCCATGCATTGCCTGTCGCAAAGGCGAACAGCCATATTGTCCTGGACGGCATCATCGAATGCGCAAAAACGTGTCTGGAAGAGGGGATTCCGGTTGGCCTCGGCAATGATGTCGGCTGTCCGTTTATCGTGCACTACAACTTCTGGCGGGAGCTCTGTTATTTCCAGAAGTATGTCGGTGTCTCCGCGAAGGACACACTGTATACCGCAACGCTGGGCAATGCGAAGATCGCCGGCATCGATCAGGAAACCGGAAGTATTGAATCGGGCAAATGCGCCGATCTGATCGTCGTAAACGGCAATCCGCTGGAAGATCTTTCCCGGCTGCGTCATGTCTCCATGGTCATGGCGAAGGGAAATCTCATTACTTCCCCGAAGGTGAAGCCGATGGAAGGCATCGATGACCTGCTGGATAAATACATGTAAGGATTATGACCATTTCAGAAATTACGGAGAACATGATTGCCCGGTCACAGGGAAACCTGCACGACATCAGTCACTTCCTGAAAGTGTGGGCATACGCAAGAACCATCGGCGAACAGGAAGGACTGGACGCAGAAACACAGTTCCTGCTGGAAACCGAGGCAGTCATCCATGACATTGCCTGTCCGCTCTGCCGGAAGAAATACGGCAATACCAACGGGAAGAATCAGGAAGCGGAAAGCGGACCGCTGGTGGAACAGATCCTCAGTGATACCGATCTTACCGCACAGCAGAAGGAACGGATCGGATTTGTGGTATGTCATCACCATACGTATGAAGGCATCGACGGCATGGACTGGCAGATCCTGCTGGAAGCCGACTATCTGGTGAATGCGGAAGAAAGCGGGTATGCAAAAACTGCCGTACGGCAGTTCCGGGATACCGTTGCGCGCACCGCTGCCGGAAAGCGTCTTCTGGACAGTGTATTTCAGTTAACCAGTACAGAGGAGTAGGGAATGGATCAGAAAGCATACTGGGACAGCGTCTCAGAGAAAAAGGAGTTTACGACACCGTTTCAGAAGGAAGCATTTCAGAATTATGTGTCGGAAAACGCATTGATTGCGGATGTCGGCTGCGGATACGGAAGAACATTAAATGAACTGTATTCGCTCGGTTATCGGAATCTTGTCGGGTTTGATTTTTCCGATGCGATGATCGCGCGTGGAAAACAGCAGTTTCCGTTTCTTGATCTGAAGGTCATGAATGCAGGTGCCATTCCGCTGGCAGACCGCAGCGTCGATGCGGTCATCCTGTTTGCGGTGCTGACCTGCATCGTAAGCGACGCAGATCAGAAACAGCTGATTGACGAGATTCACCGCGTACTGAAGCCGGGCGGAATTCTGTATGTGAATGGTTTCCTGCTCAATGACGATGAGCGAAATCTTACAAGATATGAGAAATACCGTGATGCCCTCGGTGTCTACGGTGCCTTTGAACTGCCGGAAGGTGCGGTTGTAAGGCATCACTCCGAAGCGCACATCAGAGAACTTCTGCAGGGATTTGAGACAAAGGAGTTCCATCCGCTGATATTCACAACCATGAACGGAAACCGCTCCAACGGGTTCTATTTCATCGGCGCAAAATAAGCATCCTGCCTGAATCATTTATGATACGGGCATTATTCTTTCTGACCGGGAAAGAATCCCGTACTATTTTCATGAAGTAACAGAAACGGAGAACATTTTATGGCCTGGGCTACTATCAGTTTCCGTTCTGAATCCCTGAATATGCCGGTAGAGGCGGAAGTGCTGATTCCGCAGCCGGGATACAAGAGTCTGATTCAGGAAGACGGATACAAAGTCATCATCCTTCTCCACGGCGCAAACAACGACCGCAGTGAATGGCTTCTGAAAAGCCAGATCTTTGACATGGTCAAGGAACTGCCGGTTCTTGTTTTCATGCCTTCCGGAAAAAACAGTTTCTACGTCAATACGTGGAACGGATACAACTACATGGACTACATCTCCAAAGAGATTCCGCAGTTCATCACAACGCACTTCCGTGTTTCCGACAAAAAGGAAGACTGGCTGATCGCCGGTGAATCCATGGGCGGTTACGGCGCTGTCGTAAACGGACTCAACCATACGGATACCTTCGGGAATATTGCAGAGTTCAGCGGCGCCCTCGGCATCGCGGATGCGGCGGAACATCTGACCATGATCCGGATGGAGAATGTATTCGGTCCCGGTCTGAAGCTGTTTGAGGACGGCCGGCTGAATCCGTTCCGCCTGGTGGAACAGGTAAAGGAAGAAGACCGGCCACGCATCTTCATGTGCTGCGGCAGTGAAGACCGTCTGCTGGAAGTGAACCAGCGGTTCTACGAAGCCATCAAGGACAGCTACGATGTCACGGTAAAGTGGGGCAAAGGCGCCCACGAGTACCAGTACTGGAATGAACGTCTGAAAGATATGTTCGTCTGGTTCTGTGAAGACGACATGAAGAACGGATTCTTCATGGGGAGGGACGGCAATGATTTCTGTTAAGCTGAATATCTTCTCCAATGTCCTCAGTATGAACAACGACTGCCGCGTCCTGATTCCCGACGGTGTGCAGGCAGAGGAAAAACTTCCGGTGCTGTGGCTGTGCCATGGGGGCTCCGGAGATGAAAATGAGTGGATGTACTATTCCACCGTGGCGGAACTTCCGGATAAAGAGCGGATTGCGATTGTGATCGTCAATGCGAATGATTCCTGCTTTACGGATATGGCATACGGACTGAAGTATGCGACCTATCTTGGAAAGGAACTTCCGGAGACCCTGTACCGCATGTTTCCGCATTTCTCGACCGATCGGAAGGACAACTGGATCAGCGGCCTTTCCAACGGCGGCTATGGCTGCCTGCTGATCGGACTGAGCTATCCGGAGCGTTTCGGCGCAATCGGTGCGTTCTCTGCCGGAGACAAGGCAGACGCGAAGTTTGTAAAGGCGGAACCGGGTGTCGTAACCCCGCGCATCCGCATGTTCGGACAGGAAGATATTAAAGATACGCCGTACAGCATCCGCTATCTTGCCCGCAAGGTGTCAGAGGAGCGGGAACTCAAGCCGCGCATCTACCATGCATGCGGGTCAGAAGACCCGTGGCTGGATCTGAACCTGCTCGTAAAACAGACGATGGAAGAGCTGAACGATCCGGCATTTGATTATGTGTATGATCAGATCGAGGGACTGGCCCATGAATGGAAATTCTGGGATGAGGAAATCCGGCGCTTTCTGGTGTATCTTAAGAAAGAGTCTTAGACTGAATTTATAAAGGGGAGATTTTATGATTGTTCTGATTGGTGGATTCCTTGTCAGTATGATTCCGGCAGCCGCAATGTACTTCTGGCTGAAGACAAAAGGCGGTGCAACGGATCCGGAAGGGTTTAAGCTTTCCTGCCGGGAAGCGCTGAAGAACGGATTTCTGTCCACCCTGGCGGTGCTTCCGATATCGGCGGTATTTGCGTTTTGCCTGAATATGCTGGGACTGCGCAGAGATTCGTCTTTGCTTGGTGCGTTTCTGCATACCTTCATTGTGCTGGCGTTTGCGGAGGAGCTCGCAAAGAGCCTGATGCTGAGGAAGACGCTGAAAAAAGCGGAATATAACTATACCTGGCTGGACATGATCGCGCTTATGGTCATTGTCGCAATCGGCTTTGAAGTGCTGGAATCGGTTGTTTATGCCTTTGGTTCGGGCCCGATTCATATGATTGTCCGCGGTGTTACATTAATGCACGGCGGCTATGGCTTCATCGAGGGCTGGTTCTACGGCAAGGCGGCGTATACGGGGAAAAAGTGGTATGCGGTGGTCGGCTTTCTGATCTGCGTGATTCTGCATGGCGCTTATGACTTTGGACTGAGCAGTCAGTTTGAGGCAGCCGCCGGAGAGAATTACGCATTCCTGTCGGTAAGCCTTGCGATCTTTGCGCTGGTCGTGTTCGGGTGGATGATCATCTTCTTTGCGAAGAAGAAAAAGCCGCAGTATACAGAACCGCTGTTCGAAGACACAGAAGAATAACAGAACAAACGACGGAGCCTGCACGCATACTGGCTTCGTCTTTTTTAAAACCAAAGCAGATTCGAAGACAGGGAACAGACTGTTTCAGTACAATATTCCAAGGAGAACGGCGTAACCGCCGATGGAGAACAGAATGAATTATCAGGAAATACATGACCGTGCGGCCGATCAGGTCGGCCCTTACTGCAAAAACTGTCCGGTATGCAACGGAAGGGCATGCGCAAATACCATTCCCGGCCCCGGCTGCAAGTATCCCGGCAACGTGGCAGCACGCAACTATGACAAATGGCAGGAGATCTGCGTCAATATGGATACCCTCTGCCCGAATGCCGATCCGGACATCACCTTTGCCTTCGGCGGACGCACCTTCAGTGCGCCGGTCTTTGCGGCACCGCTCGGCTCGGTGGACCTGCATTACGGTCCGAAATACAAAGATCCCGAATACAACCATATTCTGATCAAGGCGGCGTATGACAGCGGCATCATTGCGATGACCGGTGACGGTGTAGACCCGGCCATCATGGTCAGTGCCGTAAAGGATATGACAGAGATCGGCGGAATCGGAATTCCGACCATCAAACCATGGAATAAGGAATTTGTGTTTGAAAAGCAGGATATTCTGAAACAGAATCAGATCTTTGCGGCGGCGATGGATGTCGACGGCGCAGGTCTTCCGTTTCTCAAAGCGATGAATCCCAATGCCGGCAGTAAGTCGGTGGAAGAGATGAAGGAAATCATCGATTATGCGGAGCGCCCGTTCATTATCAAGGGCATCATGACGGTAAACGGTGCCCTGAAGGCAGTGGAAGCCGGTGCCGCAGGCATCGTTGTGTCCAACCACGGCGGCCGTGTCCAGGGCGGAACGCCTTCCACGGCAGAAGTACTGCCCGCAATCGCAGAAGCGGTAAAAGGAAAGACAACGATCTTCGTGGACGGCGGAATCCGTTCCGGCGTGGATATCTTCCGTGCAATCGCACTCGGCGCTGATGCCGTGCTGATCGGACGGCCCATCCTGAATATGATTTACGGAGGCGGAGCCGAAGGACTGCAGGTATATCTGGAAAAGATTACCGGAGAGCTGAAGAGCACGATGACCATGTGCGGTGCCGCAGATCTTAAGGCAATTACCAAAGACAAGGTATTCATTCCGTAAGAAAAACGGATGGTTCCGGAAAACGGAGCCATCTTTTTCTATTCTGAAATCAGGAACACACTGGTCCTGATCATAGTAGGAAGATAATCTTCATCAAACATATGATTAAGAGGTCAGGAACACCAGCAGTTCCTGGCCTTTCTGCTGTAGGCATACAGTCAGATCGACCCGGGTAAAGTAAGGACGAAGCCTTTTTTAGACCCGGCAGTGCCGCGAGTCAGTAACAAAAAACGTTCTGCTTCCCTCTTGTGTCATAGTCCGTTTTATCAAAATGGTACGTAAGAAGAATGAATTACGATGCCGTATATAACCCAGAAAAATGGTCTGATACAGGGTGCGGGGGAAGACTTGCCAGGGATCTATGCATGAAGGGAGGTTCCCATGAGAGGACCAGTCATCACGGTAGATGTCTCCAAAGGCAGCTGCCAC
>JAFOLE010000098.1 GCA_017419465.1 Solobacterium sp.
CCCATGACACCGACACTATGAATGTCCGGGAGGCATGTAAAGTACTGCCAGATTTCACGCTGAAGACCTGCCTTGCGGATTTCTTCACGCAGAATCGCATCGGATTCCCGAACGATTTCGAGTTTGGTATCTGTAATTTCACCAAGCACCCGGATTCCAAGACCCGGTCCCGGGAACGGCTGACGCCAGACCATTTCTTCCGGCAGTCCAAGTTCAATTCCGAGCTGACGGACTTCATCCTTAAACAATGTATTAAGCGGTTCAATCAGTTTGAAATTCATATCTTCCGGAAGACCGCCGACATTATGGTGCGACTTGATGGTCTGCGCTGTCTTTGTGCCGGATTCGATTACATCGGTATACAGTGTTCCCTGCGCCAGCCACTTGATATCCGTGCCGGCAAGCAGCTTTGTGACTTCGTCACGGAACGTATAGATGAATTCACTGCCGATAATCTTCCGCTTTTCTTCCGGTTCCGAAACACCCTGAAGTCTCGCAAGGAAACGCTCGCTTGCGTCAACGCGGGTAATATTCAGTTTCATATTCCGGTCGAAGGTTTCCATGACCGATTCGGACTCGCCTTTGCGAAGCAGTCCGTGATCGATGAACATGCAGTAAAGATTCTTTCCGATTGCCTTATGCAGAAGCGCTGCGACTACCGAAGAATCCACACCGCCGCTGAGCGCAAGCAGAACCTTGTCATCGCCAACCGTTTCGCGGATCTTTGCGACATTGGTCTCAATGAAGTCTTTCATTGTCCAGTTTGCTTCGGCTTTGCAGATCTTGAAGACGAAGTTCTTCAGCATTTCCAGACCGTGTTCACTGTTGCGCACTTCCGGATGGAACTGCATCGTGTAGATCTTCCGCTCCGGATCTTCTGAAGCCGCATACGGACATGTGGAACTGCTTGCGATTCCGCGGAATCCCTCTGCGAGTTTTGACACCTGGTCCCCATGGCTCATCCAGACGATCTGTGTTGAATCCAGACCGTCAAACAGCAGGCTGGAATTATCAATCTCAAGTTCAGCACGTCCGTATTCTTTTTTATCCGAAGCCGTTACTTCACCGCCGTTCATATAGTGCGTCATCTGCATTCCATAACAGATGCCGAGCACCGGAAGTCCGGATGTGAAGATTTCCGGATCACATTTCAATGATCCCTCTTCATAGACGGAATTCGGTCCGCCGGAGAATACGATACCTTTTACTTCTCCCATTGCGAGGATGTCCTTCAGTTTCATATCTCCCGGATGCAGTTCGGAATAGACGCCGAACTCACGGATACGCCTTGCGATCAACTGGTTGTACTGACTGCCGAAATCGAGAACGATAATCTTGTCTGCCATATGGTCGTTTACTCCTTTGTATTGACTGCTGCCTGAATGAATGCCCGGAACAGCGGATGCGCTTTATTCGGCCGGCTCTTGAATTCCGGATGATACTGCACACCGATGAAGAACCGGTTGGATGGAATCTCCACGGATTCCACAAGCCTGCCATCCGGAGACGTTCCGGCAATCCGCATTCCGTGTGCTTCCATTTCGTTCCGATAATCATTGTTCACTTCATACCGGTGACGATGGCGCTCGCTGATCTCATCCGTGCCGTAACAGGATTCCAGCAGACTGCCTTTCCGGATCATGCATGGATATGCGCCAAGCCGCATGGTGCCGCCTTTATCCAGGTCATCATTCTGACCTGCCATAAAGTCTATCACTTTGTGGGCACTCTGCTCATCAAATTCATTGGAATTTGCGTCAGCGTATCCAAGCACATTTCTCGCAAACTCAATGACCGCAATCTGCATGCCCAGACAGATGCCAAAATAGGGAATATCATGTTCGCG
The DNA here is from genome assembly GCA_017419465.1 of Solobacterium sp. Lineage (GTDB taxonomy): Bacteria > Bacillota_I > Bacilli_A > Erysipelotrichales > Erysipelotrichaceae > Bulleidia. Next base: position 1,847 of record JAFOLE010000098.1, read on the forward strand.
CGCATAGCGTGCCGCTTCGATCATCCCGTCAATTCCGCGGTCTCCGAAACCGCCCGGGACAATAATGCCGTCAATTCCCGCAAAGATCTTATCTGCGGTTTCCGGTGTAATATCCTCTGATTCAATCCAGTTGATATCCACATGCGCATCATTTTCATAGCCGCCGTGATGCAGTGATTCCTTTACCGAAAGATAGGCGTCATGCAGTTTCACATATTTTCCGACAAGTGCAATGCGGACGGTCTTTGAACGGTTATGAATCCGCTCCAGCATTGCATTCCATACATCCAGATCGATGGAGTCGGAAGGAATGTTCATTTCCCGGCAGACAATTCCCGAAAAGTTCTGTTCTTCCAGCATGATCGGCGCTTCGTACAGTGACTTCACGGTGGTGTTGTTTATTACGCAGTCCGGACGGACATTGCAGAAAAGCGAGATCTTGTGCCGCACATCCTCCGGCAGCGGTTCATCACACCGCGTGATAATGATGTCAGGTCGCACGCCGCAGTTCTGCAGTTCCTTGACGGAATGCTGGGTCGGTTTGGATTTATATTCGTCGGAACCGGGAATATACGGCACCAGTGTCACATGAATGAACAGCACATCCTCTTTGGCCTGTTCCAGCGATACCTGACGGATCGCCTCGATAAACGGCTGGGATTCAATATCACCGACCGTGCCGCCGATTTCCGTAATAACGACATCCGCATCCGCCTTCTTTCCGACGGAGTAGATGAACCGTTTGATTTCATCCGTGATATGCGGAATGATCTGCACGGTTTCGCCGAGGTATTCCCCGCGGCGTTCCTTCTGCAGTACATTCCAGTACACCTTTCCGGTTGTGAGGTTGGAGTATTTGTTGAGGTCTTCGTTGATGAATCGTTCGTAGTGTCCAAGATCCAGGTCGGTCTCCGCACCGTCATCCGTCACGAATACTTCACCATGCTGGTAAGGACTCATTGTGCCGGGATCGACATTAATGTAGGGATCGAGTTTCTGAGAGATCACTTTCAGTCCGCGCTGTTTCAGAAGACGCCCGAGCGATGCGGCTGTAATTCCTTTTCCAAGTCCCGAAACCACGCCGCCTGTCACAAAAATGTATTTCATTCTATCACCCCTTTCCCCTCTCTTTTTCCGTCAGGCCACAAAAAAGAGAGGCTAATAAACCCAACAGCTGAGCGCTGTTTTTTTTATTAACCTCTTTAATGAACTGATTATAGCGCACGCCATTAAAGCATGCAATTTGCAATTATGCGGGTTTGTAATTTTTTTGTTAATTCTTTGTCAGCTGTGTCACCACTTCATCCACAACATCATCCGGCATATAGCCCGGCATGTAGCCAAGGAAGTTTCCGTCTTTCTGAAGTGCAAAGGTAGTGGGATATCCCGAGATGCCGTACATCTGGCTTACCATTCCGGACTCATCGTACAAAATCTCAAAATCATATCCGGCATCACTCATATATTTTTCAACATATGCGATATCGCCTTCTCCGTTAAATCCCGGAAGCGCAATCAGCACGACC
>JAFOLE010000014.1 GCA_017419465.1 Solobacterium sp.
GGAGATCTTCTGCGGCTGAAGACTGCGGTGGATTACGGCGCCGATGCGGTATATCTTGGCGGAAAGCAGTACAGCCTGCGCAGCCGTGCATCCAATTTCACGCATGAGGACATCCGCGAAGCATGCGCCTATGCAAATGCGAGGAATGTCCACGTACATGTGACGGTCAATGAAATTCCGCACGACAAAGATCTGGAAGGTCTGGAAGATTATCTGCGCTTCCTGCAGGATGCCGGCGTCACGGCAATCATCGCCGCAAGCCCGGCGGTGATGCGTCTTGCGAAAAAGACCGCGCCGAAGCTGGAAGTGCATGCGAGCACGCAGTGTTCGATCCTGAACTCTGCCGCCGCAAATGCGATGATCAATCTCACCGGCTGTGACCGGGTGGTGCTTGCCAGAGAATGTTCCCTGGAAGAGATCCGTCAGATCCAGAAGGAGACGGATAAGGATATCGAAGTATTCATCCATGGCGGTATGTGTGTCAACTTCAGCGGCCGATGCACACTGTCCAACCGGATGACCCTGCGGGATGCCAACCGCGGGGGATGCGCACAGTCCTGCCGCTGGAACTATGAAGTATGTACAGCGAATCAGCCGATCAGCACCGAAGACAGTTTCTTCACGCTTGGCTCGCGGGACCTCACTGCGGCAAGATATCTTCCGGAACTGATGGAGATCGGCGTGAAGTCCCTGAAAATCGAAGGCCGCATGAAGACGGAGTACTACGTGGCTTCGGTCGTCAGCGCACTGCGCCATATGATCGATGAACTGTATGAAACGCAGAAGCCGCTGTCGGAAGAGCGGATGAATTATCATCTTCGGGAAGTGCTTGCGGCGCAGAACCGCGAAGTCTGGGATGGCTTCCTGAATAATCCGGACGGTGTGGATTCCATCATCTATCACGCCAATTCGGATGCGGATGTATCCCATGCCTTTCTCGGCACTGCCAAATCGTGCAGGGACGGCATGCTGGAAATTGAAACACGGAATCCGATCGATCCCGGAGACCGGATTGAAGTGCTGGAACCCGGAAAAGCAAACCGGGTGTTTGAATGTCGTTTCCTTCGCGATGAAGAGGGAAATGAACTTGCGGTGAGCAGGGTGCCGATGCGCCGGATCTTCATGCCGGTGCCGTTTGAAGTGGCGCCCGGCGCATTATTAAGAAAGGCGGCAGTATGATACTGGAAGGAAGTATTTCCGTAAAGGCGGCATTGCTGGGAAAACACCGTACGGTGAATACGGTCTATCTTGACCGTGCAAGGCATGACAAGGAAGCACGCTTCATCCGCCGGACAGCGGAGGCGGCAGGGGTGCCAGTGGCGGAACAGACACGGGAAGAACTCGATGCGATGGCTTCCGGCCGCACCCATGGCGGCGTGCTCTGCGAGGCGGAACCGCGGCGGTATGACAGCGAAGCGGACCTGTATGCATGTGCAACTCCGTTTCTTGCGGTTCTGGAAGGCGCGGAAGATCCGTACAACCTTGGCTATGTAATCCGGGCGCTGTACTCGGGCGGCTGTACCGGTCTGATTCTGCGGGCACGTTCCTGGGAACATGCGGAACCGACGATTCTGAAATCGAGTGCCGGCGCATCCGAGTATCTGCCGATCGTGATGAGCGAAGATCCTTCCGCA
>JAFOLE010000099.1 GCA_017419465.1 Solobacterium sp.
CTGCCAGTGTCATGATCGCCATACGTCTTACCTCCATTCACCCCTAATACTCCAAAAAACCTAAAGGGTTTTAAAGGTACGAATTATTTGGCGCTTACTAACCGACATGAAAAGCCGCAGATTTTCTGCGGCTCATCTGACGGTAATGATTGGTTCTGTATTAACGCTTGATGTCGTAGTTCATGTTCATCAGGTTGCGGATCGTCTGAACATCGTCCGTGATGTTGGCGTCACCGTGAATCGTATGCTTGATTACGGAGGACGCAACCGCAAAGTTCAGCATGTCCATCGGCTTGTCGCCGTTGAGCATTGCGTAAATGAGACCCGACGCAAAGGCGTCACCGCCGCCGACACGGTCGAGGATCGTGAATGTGAACTGCTTGCTTTCGAAGGTGTGGCCTTCATACCACATGAATGCCTTCAGACTGTTTTCGGAACCGGAGTGCGCATAGCGGACATGACGCGCGATGCACTTGAGGTTCGGATAACGCTCTACGAAATGCTGGAATACTTCATCCTGCTGTTCATAATCCGGCTGGAGAGGCACGCCGTCTTTCCAGTCTCCCTTGGAATGATCATTTTCATCCTTCCAGAGATGATACGGTTCAATGCCGAGCAGCACATCCACATACGGCAGACACTTCGTGCAGAAGTCTCTTGCCTCTTCCCAGGTCCAGAGATTCGAACGGAAGTTTCCGTCAAAGGATACGGTAAGACCGAGTGCCTTTGCGGTCTCCAGCATCTTCAGAACCAGCTCCGCACAGGACGGTGAGAGCGCCGGTGTGATGCCGGACAGATGGAGCCAGTCAAATTCCTTCAGAAGGCCTTCCAGGTCATAGTCGGAGAAATCATATTCTGCCAGTGCAGAATGCTTGCGGTCATAAATAACCTTGGATGCACGGATACCGAAACCGGTCTCGAGATAATAGGTGCCGAGACGATGCGTCGGTGTCTCTTCCGGTGTGGAAAGGATAACCGGTGTGCAGTGCACATCGCTGGAGCGGAGCGAACGGATCGCACTCTTTCCGAGTGAGTTGTTCGGAACGACCGAGAAGAATGTGGAATCCACGCCCAGGCTTGCGAGCGCCAGCGCGATGTTCGCTTCACTGCCGCCGTAGCTTGCCTCAAAGCTGTTGGTCATACGAATCTTGTCATAGTTGGGCGGCGTCAGTCTCAGCATGATTTCGCCCATGGTGATAAAACGCTTGCCGGCAGGAGATGCGGCAGTCAGGGGATTATGATGTTCCATGTGTTTAACTCCTCCAGTCAATGATACGGGTTAAGCATTTTTGACAGTTCAATCATACAACAGGAACGCAGAATAAAACGGACAGATCATTCAAAAATCTGTCCGTTTTCTCATTATTTCAGAAGCGAAGCGAGCGCCTTTCCGCAGTCCGAGGTAGATGCGGTGCCGCCGAGGTCCGGTGTCAGGGATGCCTTATCCCCAAGCAGTGCCTCGATCGCATCCACGATCTTCGTTCCCCATTCCTCATAGCCAAGGAAGTCCAGCAGCTGCGACGCAGCCCAGATGGATGCCAGCGGATTGGCAATTCCCTTGCCCGCAATATCCGGAGCCGACCCGTGAATCGGCTCAAACATGGACGGGAATTTCTTCTCCGGATTCAGGTTGGCACTCGCCGCAAGACCCATACCGCCGGCGATCGCTGCCCCAAGGTCGGTAAGAATATCACCGAAGAGATTGGAGGTTACCACAACGCCGAAGCGTTCCGGTTTCTTGACCATAAACATGGAGGCCGCATCCACAAGCAGGGAGTACGTTTCCACATCCGGGTAGTCCTTTCCGACTTCTTTGAAGATCTGGTCCCAGAAGACCATCGAGTAATTCAGGGCATTGCCTTTGGATACCGAGGTCAGGCTCTTCTTTTCCTTCCGGGCCAGTTCATAGGCATACCGGATGATGCGCTCACAGCCCTTGCGGGAGAACACTCCATTCTGAATGACCACTTCCTGATCGGTATCGGGATACAGCCAGGCACCGCTTCCGGCATATTCGCCTTCGCTGTTTTCCCGGATGAAGATCATGTCGATATCGCCGACCTTCGCATCCTTTAACGGACACGGCGCACCCTTGAGAAGCTTTACCGGCCGCAGGTTTACATATTCATCAAAATCATGACGGATCCGCAATAACAGACCGCGCAGTGAGATATGATCCGGAACACCCGGATAGCCGACTGCCCCAAGCAGGATGGCGTCAAATCCCTTCAGGGTCTCCATGCCGTCTTCCGGCATCATCTCGCCGTGTTTCAGATAGTACTCGCATCCCCAGGGGAAGGTCGTAAATTCAAATGCAATACGGTCATCCAGTTCCGCAACACGGTTCAGTACCCGCACTGCCTCATCAATGACTTCCGGTCCGATGCCGTCGCCCGGAATCAGCGCAATTCTGTATGTCTGTGTCATGAGTTAC
>JAFOLE010000100.1 GCA_017419465.1 Solobacterium sp.
GACAAGGACAAGATCATGCTGGAGACATATATCCAGATGACCTACTTTGACCGGATTATTTCCCGGGCAAATGTGCGTCTGATGACGATGTCGGAAGGCCAGTATGAACTGGTGCGCCGGAAAGAGGCGTCCGACAGGGTTCATCAGAGCGGACTGGATCTCGACGTCATCGACCATTACAACGGCAGTGTCCGCAGCGTCAACTCGCTGTCCGGCGGTGAGTCCTTCAAGGCTTCCCTGTCGCTTGCGCTCGGACTGTCGGATGAGATACAGTCATCCGCCGGCGGCATTCACCTGGATACCATGTTTGTGGATGAAGGATTCGGCTCGCTGGATGAGGAGTCGCTGGAAAATGCGATGAAGGCATTGAGCAGCCTGACGGAAGGAAACCGTCTGGTCGGCATCATCTCGCATGTGGCAGCGCTTAAGGAACGGATCGATGATCAGATCATCGTAAAGAAAGACCGTACCGGAGGAAGCCGGATTATCATTCAGAAGCGATGACATGAAAAAAGAGAGTTCATGACGAGCTCTCTTTTCCTTTGGGTTTCTGGCTCAGTGTTTGTCCAGGAATTCCTTTATGCGGGACAGATAGTCCGGCGCTTCATCATAGACACCATGTCCCTTGCCTTCATAGATGTAACCATCACAATGCAGTAAATCCATGAGGTCTTTGCAAGCCTGTACGCCAAGCACGCGGTCTTCCCCGGCGCCGAGCACGAATGCCGGGCAGGTCACCGCGCCAAGCTGATCACGGATGTCAAAGTCCTTCATTCCGTTCAGAGAAATCAGGAAGTTGCGGAACTCATCATCCGTCACACCTTCCGCCTGCGCAAGGATGGCGTCTTTGAACTGTTCAAAGAATTCCGGTGTATAGACATACCGTCCGAAGGACTCGACCAGTCCGGCTGCGTCCTTTTTCTCCGCAAATGCTTTCCACTCTGCGAATGCTTCGGCATTTCCGGATGCGATGTACGGAGATGTGGAACAGAGAATCAGATGGGAAATCAGTTCCGGTTTCTGTACGGCAATGATCTGTGCGATCATACCGCCCTGGGATACGCCCATGACGCTGATATCCTTCAGACCAAGCTGTTCAAATGCCGCAATGGTATCTTCCGCCATGCCATAGATATCGTAATCATCCGGATACTCCGTAATCCGGTCAAACAGATACATGTCATAGTCTTCCGCAAGCAGGACATACGCACCGGCAACCGCATCCGCGGCACCCATAACACTTTTCAGGGAAAGGCCTGGCAGAATGACATATGGTTTTCCTTCCGGATTTCCAAACCGGAAATACTGCATTTTACCGTGCGGTGTTGTGAGTGTCTGAATCATAGATACCTCGTTTTCAGGCTCTGGCTTCGGTTCCTCCGCCGGTGCTGTACGGCACGCGGAAAGTGAACCAAGAACCAGAGCGGCTGCCGCGATGGACAGCAGTTTTCTGTATACCGTCATATACCTCATTCTAATCCTGAGATTAGAGTTTTGTTAATTCTGCGGGAGATCTGACTGAATCACCACTGCCTGGTAAGGTGACAGGTGCACGGTGTTTCCGTCGGAGGAGATATTCGGATAATTGCTGAGAAGGACCGCGTTGATGCGGATATCTTCCGGAAGCGTGTAGTCCTTTGTCCTGTTTGAAAAGTTGGCAAAGACAAAGATGCGCTGATTCTCATACGTACGGCTGTAGGCAATGATGTTTTTATTCGCGTGATCATATTCCATGGTCCGTCCGTGGATGATGACCGGATTGTCTTTCCGGAAGGCAAGCAGCTTCTGATAGAAGCGGTAGACGGACTTCTCGGCCTCCATGTCACTCTTTACATTAATCTTTTTATACAGCGGATTGATGCACTGCCATGGCGTATGGCCGGTATTGAATCCGCCGTTGACGGAGTCATCCCACTGCATCGGCACCCGTGCGTGATCGCGAGCGCCGTACCGGATGAAGCGGAAGGCCAGCGGTTTCGGAATGCCGTAACCGCACATCAGATCATAGACAAAGTGACTGACCGGGTCTTTCATCTCATTGATCGACCGGAATGCGGTATTGGTAAGACCGGCTTCCTCTCCCATGTAAATGAACGGGGTTCCGTAACCAAGGAAGGTAATCACTGCCAGCATCGTTGCGGCTTCATAGCGGTAATGCTTTACATCAATGGAGAAACGGTTCAGACTGCGGGGATTGTCATGGTTCTCCAGAACCAGGGTATTCCAGCCGATGCCATAATTGGTGATCTGCGGATCCAGCAGACCTTTTTTGAACTGGAGAAGATCAAACGGCTTCCAGAAGAATTTCTTTCCGGCAATGTTGTCGGAGTCGAGATGGCCGAAACTGAAGATGGAATCCAGTTCATGGTTCTCCGCCCGGACATATTCCCGTGCAGCTTCTTGTGAAGGATGAAAGGATTCGCCGACGGTATACGAGTCATACCGTGACAGTGCCTGTTCATTCAGTTCTTTCAGGAATTCATGCATGCGCGGTCCGTCGACGTAGTACTGCGCGCCTTTCTGGAAGGTTTTCTTCTGGTGGTCATCCTGGAAAGGATAAACCTTGGAGAACATGTTGAAGACATCGAAGCGGAATCCATCCACGCCCTTGTCCAGCCAGAAGTTCAGGATATCAACCAGTTCTTTCCGGACGGCCGGATTCTCCCAGTTGAGATCCGCCTGTTCCTTTGCGAACAGATGAAGATAGAATTCATCGGTTTCGCCGATCCGTTCCCATGCACTGCCGGTAAAGGTAGACTCCCAGTTGGTGGGAGGCAGAAGCTTATCTTTTTTCCGTCTTCCCGGACGGATAATGTAGTAATCCCGATAGGGAGAATCCGGGGAGGAAAGCGCGGCTTTAAACCAGGGATGCTCGGTCGAGGTATGGTTGATCACCATATCCATGATGACCTTCAGATCACGGCTGTGGCATTCTTCGACAAGCCGGTCAAAATCCGCCATCGTGCCGAACTTTTCATCGATGGCACGGTAGTCACTGATGTCATAGCCGTAGTCATAGTCCGGAGAACGGTACAGGGGTGAGAACCAGATTGCGGTCACACCGAGATCTTTGATGTAATCGAGTTTTGAAATGATGCCGGGAATATCACCCCAGCCGTCATTGTCGGAATCCATGAAGCTGAACGGATACACCTGGTATACGACAGCGTTCTTGTACCAGTCACTTTTCTGCATGATAAATCCTCTTATATTCTTCTGAGTTCATTATATCGGGATTACGTGCATTGCGCGGTTTAGGAACACCATACGGACAATCAGGCGGGCTGAAAAATATGCTTATTTTGTGCAGATACTTGACATGGAACACATATTCGCTAGACTGTACTTGTAAGACAACTAACAACAGTCAGCACACAACTTAATCGAAAGGACAGGAAAAACGACATGATTGAGAACAGAGAACGGATTTCTGAACTGGAATCCAAAGCGAAGATTCTGCGTCAGGACGTGATCAAATGCATCGGCGTCGGCGTTGCCGGCCATGTGGGCGGCAGCTGCTCAGCCGCAGATCTCGTTACCGCACTTTACTTTTACAAGATGAAGTATGATCCGAAAAACCCGCACTGGGAGGGCAGAGACTATTTCCTGCTTTCCAAAGGACACGTTGCAATTCTGCAGTATGCTGCACTGGCCGAGGCAGGGTTCTTCCCGGTGGAAGATCTTCCCCGTTGTAAGGAAGTCGGATTCCACCTGCAGGGACATCCGCATCTGTCCACTCCAGGTGTCGAAGTCGGCACCGGCTCACTTGGCCAGGGACTCAGCCTTGGCCTCGGCATGGCAATCGGTCTGAAGTTGGATGATAAGCCAAACCGTGTCTATGTCCTGGTCGGTGACGGCGAACAGAATGAGGGCCAGATCTGGGAAGCTGCCATGGCGGCAGCTGCCAAACAGATGGACAACCTCTGTGCGATTATCGACAACAATACCCTGCAGGCACAGGGACCGATCGCAGAACGCCTGCCGAGTGAACCGATTGCGGAGAAGTGGAAGGCATTCGGCTGGAACGTTATTGAAATCGATGGTCACAACATGGAAGAGATCATCACAGCGCTTGATCAGGCAGAAACCATAAAGGGAAAACCGACCGCAATCATTGCCCATACCGTAAAGGGAAAAGGAATCAGTTTTGCGGAGAATGTTACCGGATTCCACAACCGGGCACTTACCCAGGAAGAATATGATCGGGCGCTCGCGGAGCTTGCCTGAGGACACAGTAGGAGGAACGATACAATGGCTGAAACAAATCAGAGAACCGTATACGGACAGACCCTTGTGGAACTGTGCCGTGAGAACCGCAATATTCTTGTTTTGGATGCAGACCTCGGCGGATCAACCATGGGCAAGATGGTTGAGCAGGCACTGCCGGACCAGCATATTGAAATGGGTATCGCAGAGGCAAACATGGCTTCGGTCGCAGGCGGACTTGCTCAGGTCGGCAAGATTCCGTTCATCAACTCCTTTGCCGTCTTTGTGGCAGGCAGAGCATATGATCAGATCCGGCAGAGTATTTCCATCGGAAAACTGAACGTCAAGATCTGCGGATCCTCCGCCGGATGTTCCGACTTCGGGGACGGATCGACACATCAGTCTGTCGAGGACATCGCCATTATGCGGGCCATCCCGAACATGACGGTCATCGTTCCTGCAGATGCCAATGAGACCGCTGCCGCAACACGATATATGGCAGAGAACAAAGGCACCATGTACATGCGCCTCAACCGCAACAGTTATGACAATGTGACAGAGGAAGACGCACCGTTTCGGTTCAATGAACCGACGGTCGTAAGAGAAGGCAGTGATGTTACCGTCTTTGCCTGCGGCATCATGGTGGGCAAGGCACTCGAAGCCGCGGGAATGCTGGCGGACCGGATCTCTGTCCGGGTCGTGAATGTCAGTACAATCAAGCCGCTCAATGCGGAAAAGATAAAGGAATACGCAAAGGATGTCCGGGGCGTCGTGACGGCGGAAGAGCACAGCATCGTCGGCGGACTCGGCGGAGCCGTTGCGGAATGTCTGCGCCGGGAGCGTGTGCCGATGGAATTTGTCGGCGTGAATGACCGGTTCGGCGCATCTGCGCACTGCTATGCGGATATCCTGGAATACCTCGGTCTTACCGCAGCGCATATCGCAGAAGCTGTGGAGAGTATTTACAACGGCTGAGTGCGGCTTGACAGTGTCAGAACCTGTTCGGTAGTATGCTGTATGACAGCGATACAACCGCTTGGAGGACAGTGTCATGGCAATCCGTAAAATAAAAAAAGTACGTATCGGAGATCAGGTCTTCGAACAGCTGAAACAGATGATCGCGGAAGGGGAGTGGAAACCGGGTGACCGGCTTCCGTCGGAAACCGATCTTGCGGACCAGTTCGGCATCAGCCGTGTTACCGTACGTCAGGCTCTGCAGAGGCTCAGCGCCCTTGGCCTCATTGAGACAAGGCTTGGCGAAGGATCGTTTGTCCGCAAGGCGGAAATCGAGGAAACCCTCGACCAGCTGATTCCAACGGTATACCTCTCGCATGATTCCATCGAACAGGTGTTTGAATTCCGTGAAATCATCGAAACTGCAAGTGCACGGCTGGCCGCAAAACGTGCGGAACCGGATGATATCCGGGAACTTCGGAACGCGCATAAGCGCTGTGAAGAAGCAGCGCAGAAAGACGACCAGAACGCGTTCTCCGAAGCAGACCTCGCTTTTCATTTCCGGATTGGTGAGATCAGCCGGAATCCGATGATCATCCGCACAAATCAGATCCTGCAGGAAACCCTGCGGGCGACGATGAGCGAAGTGATCAGCCGGATGGGATATGAACATGCACTGCATTATCACGAACAGATCATCGATGCGATTGAAGCACACGATGAAACGGCTGCCGCGGAACGGATGGCAGAACATATCGGAAAGAACCGGGATTATTTTCCGGAGAGAAAATAAGGAGAAAATACTATGAAAATCGGTTTTATCGGAATGGGCATCATGGGGAAACCCATGGCCATCAATCTTCTCAACAAAGGCTATGATGTGACAGTCAACACCCGTACGCAGGAAAAAGCGGCTGCGGTCATCGAAAAAGGTGCAGGATACTGCACAGATCAGAAACAGCTTGCGGAACAGGTCGATGTGCTTCTGACGATGCTGCCGAACGGACCGGATGTCGAAAAGGTCATGCTGGAAAACGGCGTGGCGGAACACATGAAACCCGGCGCAGTATTCATTGACATGAGCTCCATCAACCCGGTTACCAGCCAGAAGCTTGCGGCTGTGCTCGAAGCGCGCGGCGTGGACATGCTGGATGCGCCGGTTTCCGGCGGTGAGCCGAAGGCAATCGACGGGACACTCTCCTTCATGGTCGGCGGAAAACAGGAAGTCTTTGATAAATGCAAGGACATTCTGCTCGCAATGGGAGCCTCTGCCGTACGCTGCGGGGAGATCGGTGCCGGCAACACCACAAAGCTTGCCAACCAGATCGTTGTTGCCGCAAATATCCAGGCAGTATCCGAAGCGCTCACCATGGCAAAGAAAGCCGGCGTGGATCCGCACCTGGTCTTTGAGGCAATCCGCGGCGGACTTGCAGGAAGCACCGTCATGAACGCAAAGGCACCGATGATGCTGGCGGGAAATGATCAGCCGGGCTTCCGTATTGATCTGCATATCAAGGATCTGAACAATGCCATCAACTGTGCGCACGAAGTCGGCGCCTACATCCCGATGACTACGTCCGTAATGGAGATCATGCAGTGGCTCCATGAGACCGGCAACGGAGGCTGTGACCACAGTGCAATCGTGAAGTTCTACGAGCAGCTGGACAACATCAGCCTGAAACAGAACTGACACTGAAAAAAGAGAGGCTCACATTCAACACCGCTGTGAATTACAGAGCCTCTCTTTTAAATTGCGTTCTGTTATTTCTGTGCCGCTGCACGTTCCGCCGCAAGCGCATCCGCTTCTGCTTCCTGCGCTGCCCAGAGGTCATGCGGCTGCAGATCATGCTTCTTTGCATAAACAATCAGAAGCACAAGAACGATCCCGATTACAATGCAGGCACCGGGGCTTCCTTCCACGCCGTTTCCGGCATCGAAGAAGAAACCGGTGGATGACGCATTGATTTTGAAATTGGAATACGGTACGACAAGGCCGGAGTTGGGAAGACCGAACAGAATACTCTGGGTAAAGTTCCAGATGGCATGAACCCAGAAGGCAGCCCATGTGCTGTTGTAGTAATGAACCAGGACGGCCAGCAGTAAACCGATGATTACGATCTGTGTAAGACCCCATGTGGTCATGTTCGGATTGCCGACATGCATTACTGCGAATCCGACGGAGGTGAACAGCAGCGCAATCAGCGGATTCCGGTAACGCCGGCGCAGCTTCTCATAGAAATAAATGCGCATGACGATTTCTTCTGCCGCAGACTGTACAAATACCGTAAACAGCAGAAACAGGAAGATCACGATATCAAAGACATAGAACGAGATGCTGAGATCCTTCAGCAGGATGGACATCGCCACGCAGAAGGCATTGGTGCAAAATCCGATCAGACAGCCCAGCAGTGTCATCTTCAGGTTGTTTCCGGAAAGCTTTGTGCCGAATGTCTTCAGCATCTCACGGTTTTTCGGGAATATAGCCATGACCAGAATCATTAAGATCCAGATACCGCTGAACATGAAATACATCATTCCGGTCTCAAACCAGGCAGGCACCGGTCCGGTCGGACCGAAACGCATGACCTTAAGCCGTGTGCAGATAATCTCGCCGAGCAGCTGGCCGAACGCTGTTAACAGAAAGGCCAGAAAAAAGCCGATAAAAAACTGGTCGGTAACCTTTCTGCACGAGCGGAGGTGTTTGTTCAGAAAATTCCGCATAATAAAAATCCCCTTATGGGCACTATTATAAACAATTTACATATGCGGAATATACAGAGATCGGGAGCGGAACAGCGCGGTGTGATAAAATTTCGGGGAAGAACAGCTGCCGGAATGATCTCCGGCAGAAGGGAAGGTGAATAAAATGAGTTACGCAGATACGGTATTTATCGAAATGTGCAGAGATATTCTGGAGAACGGAACTTCAACCGAAGGACAGAAAGTACGTCCGCACTGGCCGGACGGAACGCCGGCATATACGATCATGAAATTCTGTGAGATCAACCGGTTTGATCTGCGAAAGGAATTTCCGATGCTGACGCTGCGGAAGACCGGAATCAAGAGTGCAACCGATGAACTGTTATGGATCTGGCAGCGCAAATCGAATAACATCAATGATCTCGGACCGCACATCTGGGACGAATGGGCAGACAAGGACGGTTCCATCGGAAAAGCCTATGGTTATCAGATGGGCGTCAAACATTCCTGCAAGGATGTAAATGACGAGGGTCTGAAGAATGCGTTCCCGGAATACTATGAGTTTGCGGAAAATGAAAACGGCGAGACCGTATTCCGTGACAGGGAGACACTGCGTGAAGCAGCCGTGAAGAAAAACGGCCGCTGGCATATGGATCAGGTCGACAAGGTCATCTATGACCTGAAGAATGCGCCGTTTGGCCGCCGCATCATGACGACGATCTGGAATCCGGAAGACCTCGATGAAATGAATCTTCAGCCGTGTGCCTACAGCGTGACCTTCGTGGTAACGCAGGATCCGGGCTGTGAGAAACTTACGCTGAATATGATTCTGAACCAGCGCTCACAGGATATTCTCGCCGCGTGGGCATGGAATACCGCACAGTATGCCGTTCTCCAGCATATGATGGCGCAGGTCTGCGATATGATCCCGGGTGAATTCGTACATATCGATGCCAATGCGCATATCTATGCGCCGCGTCATATCCCGGCAATCCAGGAACTGATTTCCCGTACACCACAGCCGGCACCGGAATTCTGGCTGGATCCGGAGATTCATGACTTCTACCGCTTTACCAAGGACAGTGTGAAGCTGATCAACTACCAGGTGGCAGGTGATCAGATCACCGATATCGAGATTGCCATCTGAGGAGCGCATATGAAGGCAATTGTAAATGTTGATCAGAATTGGGGCATCGGAAAGCAGGGAAATCTGCTTGTGCATATCCCGGCAGATATGAAGATGTTCCGCAGTGAGACAAGCGGAAAGATTGTTGTTTACGGACGCAAGACACTTGAAACCTTTCCCGGGGGAAAACCGTTGAAGAACCGGGTGAATATCATCCTGTCCCGGAATCCGGAATACACGGTGGAAGGGGCCTATGTCGTCCATGATCCAGAGGAACTGATGAATCTTCTGAATACAGAGCTTTCGGACTACAGCAGCGATGATGTATGCATTATCGGCGGTGACAGTATCTACCGCCTGCTGGTTCCGTACTGCGATACGGCAATCGTGACCCGGACGGAGGCTTCCTTCGATGCGAACGCATGGTTCCCGAACCTCGACGAAGATCCTTCCTGGGAACGTACGGACATCGGAGAACTTCAGGACTATGAAGGACTGCGGTTTCACTTTGACCTCTATGAGCGCAGGAAATGATAAGACCGATCGTTAAGGACGTATTGTTTCTGAGCCAGAAGTCCCTGCCTGCCGTGAAAGAGGATCTGACCGTTGGAATTGATCTGATGGATACTCTGCAGGCAAACCGGGACCGCTGTGTCGGAATGGCCGCAAATATGATCGGCGTAAAAAAGCGCATCATTATTGCGGCTGTCTCCGGAATCAGCCTGGTTATGTACAATCCGGTGATTCTGCGGAAAGCTGAACCGTATGAAACAGAAGAGGGCTGCCTCTCTCTGGAGGGTGTACGGAAGACGACACGATACCGCAGGATCACGGTGGAATATACCGATCAGCGATGGAAGAAACAGACCGGCACCTTTACCGGATTTGATGCACAGATCATCCAGCATGAGATGGATCATCTGGAAGGAATTCTGATCTGAAAAGGAACTGTATGTGAATGAAAAAGAAATCAAGACTGCAGAAGAACACAACAAAAAAGAACCCGGGCAAAGCACGGCGTGAAGCGGAAAAGGAGCTGTCAAATGCGCTGCGCGGCGAGCGGATTCCGGGTACCAGAGTGGTGAAGGACAAGCGCAGGAGCGAAACAAAGAAGCGCATGGAAAAGGAAATGCGGGAACAGTGAAAACTGTTCCTGTTTTCGTTGGGGGAACATTCTGCCCTGCAGAATGGCGGAAATAAAAATAGTCTGTTATGATTTGCGCGTTGAAAGAGGTTGATCAATGAAACAGGGCGCAATTTTTGATATGGACGGACTGATGTTCGATACGGAATCGATGTATC
>JAFOLE010000101.1 GCA_017419465.1 Solobacterium sp.
ACATTAATATCAGAAGACCGCAGCCCTGTCAGATCATTTAATCAGATCTGCCGGTGTGCTGCGGTCTTTTCTCTGTGATCAATTATTTCTTCAGGAATTTTTCATCCGCCGAAGAATCTGCCGTATCTGTGACATACCGTTCGGCGCGCATGTGAAGATCATACTTCTCTCGCAGAGCCGCAAGTTCTCCCATCATCGGAGATGCGTGATGGAAGTCGAGCGATGCCTGGTCTTTCCAGGCATCAATCAGAAGAACCGTCTCCGGATCATCCATCGGGAAGAAGTAGGCATACTTCTCATTGCCGTCCTCCGCGCGGATGCGGGCAGCGATTCCGCTGTCCTCCATCGCCTGCGCAAACTTCCGTGCATTGCCGTTTTCACCGGTGTAGTAGAGATTCATTACAATGCTCATGGATTAAGCGTTGTCCTCATCCTTGTAAAGCACAAAGGTTACCGCAACCGCGACCGCAATACCGATAACTGCCGCAATCGCGCCCCAGATCACACCATGATACGGATTCGGACCGCCGATCATGTTGATGAGGGTGAGAATCGAAGGAGAACCGCCCATGGTATAGCCCCTGACGCCGAAGAGGCCGCAGACAAGACCTGACGCAGCTGCGCCGGCTACCGCACCGATCATCGGTTTGACAAACCGCATATTGATACCGTACATGGCAGGTTCGGTAACGCCGGCAACGATTGCCGAAATTGCGCAGGCAATACCTTCCGACTTGATTTCCGTATCCTTGGTCTTCAGCGCAACACCGAGGGATGCAGCGCCCTGGCAGATGTTCGAGCAGAACATTGTGATAATGACTACAACGTCATAGCCGAGAACCGCAAAGTTGTTGATGGCAAGCGGAATCAGTGCATAGTGCATGCCGGTCATGACGATAAACGGCATTGCGGCAGAGAGAATCGGAACCGTGAGCCATGGAACGGCATTGTAGAGTGCTGTGATGCCGGCCGCAAGAACGTTGCCGAGAATCGCGCCCAGAGGGCCGAGGACAACAAGCATGATCGGGGTGCAGATCAGCAGGAAGAGCATCGGCTTGAGGAATGCCTTGAGAACATTCGGAGATACTCTGTCTGCGAAATCTTCCGCCCAGCCCATGACCGGGGTCATCAGCAGCATCGGAAGAACCGAACTGGTGTAGGAAGCGCCGACAACCGGAATGACACTGAAAATATAGGTGCAGGGCTGTCCGAGGAATGTGCCGTAACGGGCAACTTCAGAGCCGCCGCCGAGAAGCGTAATGAGATCCGGGTAGCACAGCATCGCACCGATGACCATGTACAGCGGAACGCTGTGGCCGGTCTTCTTCGCAATACTCCAGCCCAGCATGACCGGCAGCATGTAGAAGAAGGAATCCGCCATGGAGAAGAGAATGGTATAGGTCGGTCCTGTTGAATCCATGACACCGATGGTCGTAAGAAGGACAAGAAGAACCTTGACCATACCTGTTCCGAGCATCGCCGGCAGAAGCGGTGTAAGGCAGCCTGCCACAAAGCCGAACAGTCTCTGAAGCGCATTGCCCTGTGCCTTAACCGGCGCCGGAGCACTTCCTTCATCTCCGAAGTTTCCAAGTTTCTTGAATTCCTTGAACAGGTTGGATACTTCATTTCCGATGACGACCTG
>JAFOLE010000102.1 GCA_017419465.1 Solobacterium sp.
CAGCTGACGGATGATCGCATCCTTGAATTCCTTAATCGGAAGATTCAGGTAACGGATCTCATTGCCGGAGACAACATTTCCGATGTATTTGACGGTATACATCTTATGATACGGCTTGTCTTCGGTCGGCGCATTGATCAGAACCGCATATTCATTCAGATCTTCGCCAAGATACTTCTCATAGAATTCCAGCGGTGTTACATCCTGGATCGCATGATGTTTTTTCTTTGTGTCACGGTATTCAAAGGTAAAGCTCACCGGCGGCATGCCGAAGCAGTCCGCTATCAGGCGGTAGCACTCTTCGAGCGCTGCCTTCCGCAGCTGTTCAATCTCATCCGGAGAACCGGCTTTGCGTATATCCAGCGCAAAGCGGCGCAGACGCTGGTTCAGCAGACCGTTCATGCGTGCAGTATGCGAGCTTGCGTATGTTTCAAGCATCGCCTCTTTCGGGCAGATGCCGTACTTGCGGATCAGGCTGACCGCCATATCCCACTGTCCGCCGTCACTGATGCCGTTGTCCAGCAGCCACTGCATGGTGCGCTCATCCAGCGCCTTATCGCTTTCCGCAATCACACAGTTCATGAACCAGTTGCACTTCTCCAGTTTGTCATAGAATGCAATGTAATTCTGGGACAGTTCAAAATTCCGGATATTATACTTCTTTGCGATCATCTCCCGCAGAACGTTCAGCGTCGAGAAGATCCAGCAGCGTCCGGATGCCTTCTGATTGGTGACAGGCATGGTCTCAAGTTCGATGGAGAAGAGATTGGGATTGGCATTCTTTGCCTCAAAGACGGATGCCGCAGATTCCAGATCGCGGTCTGTCAGCGCGTTGCGCACAATGCGGTTCACATCATCCGCAAGATACGTTTTCCGCAGCGTCGCAAGTTCCTGTTTTGTAATAGATTTCATGAGTTCCTCTTTTCTTTATCCGAGCGCCGTTTTCAGGATCGGCGCGTAAATTCCATTCCGCATTTCGGACAGTGCACATTAACTTCGCCTCTGCCTCTTGGGACCCGGCAGATCTGATGGCACTTCGGACACAGATAGTAGCGATGTGCCTTGTCCTTACGCCCCATGGACCAGGCTTTGAACAGTCTTCTCGGCACTACGGTACGTTCACGGAAGATGCGGTTTTCCGCACTCCGTTTTACCCGGTTTCTGGACAGCGCCCGGCTGACCACCAGAATCAGAAGGATCAGCGAGACAACCATACATGCCTGCACACCGGTAAAGATGCCCGCAAGATCTGCGATGATTGCGCCGGCAAACAGCGTATAGTTCAGTTCATCATATCCATACCGGTCACGCATGAACCGGTACATCCATTCTCTGAAGCGATTCATTTTATTCCTTCCCCTCATTGCGTTCTTCCGTTATCTGAAACTGTACGGTCAGAACGAGATACCAGATCATATATACCCCAAATGCGGCCATCACATCAGAAATGAAATGCATGCCCGCCATGATCCGGGAAAATGCGACAAACACCGTAAACAGAAACGAGATGGTCCAGTAGATCCAGGGTTTCTGCGGCAGATCCGGAAAAAGATCCGGCAGAAAAGTAATGAAGAACATCGCCGCGGCCGATACGGTATGCCCGCTTGGAAATGAGCGGTAGAAATCTTTCCGGAAGGAAAACCCTGCGATATGGAACCATTCCCGGAAGGAAGCCCCTTCCTGCAGAATGGCAATAAAACGCGGCCGTCCCCAGATGCATTTCATCAGCTGTACCGAAAGAAACGCTCCCGTGGTAATGACGATGCCAAGCCATAGCAGCTTCCTTCGCCGCTCCGTAAGTTCCGGCAGCGGAAGAATTTCCAGCAATCCATAGAACAGCAGTGAAGCACCGGCCACAGACAGTATCTCGCTGAGGATAAATGTTTTCGGTTCGATCAGATTCCATCCGCAGGTAATACAGAGCGCCGCCTCAATCAGCCGGAACAGAATCTGTTTCTGCGGCTTTGGGAACAATGCCCGCAGGCACCAGGCAGGCGTAAAAAACACGGGCAGCGGACCGATCCGCGCACCTGTAAGGACAACAGCTGAAATCTGTCTAGCGGTAAGATGTTTTGACAACGGCATGTCATATTTCGCAGCCATCAGAAACAGACAGAAATATGCAATACCCATCAATACCGGAAGTACAATACGTCGCTTCATACCCGCAAATAATAAAACGGAACCCGCATTCTTGCAAAGGTTCCGCTGTGTTCTGTTTTCCTTTACGGCGCCTGCACAACCGCAATCGCCATTCCTCCGTCATGTGAGATGCTGACGGAGAGCTCCGGATGATCTTTGATATACGGCTTTCCATAGCCGTCATTGAGTACGGAACAGCTCAGACAGTCTTTCCAGCCGGTTGCCTTGAACAGTGCTTCCTTTGCGGCAAACCGCCCGCCGATATATTCAATCCGCCGGGAGGTTGTTTTCCGATCAGCAAGTTCCGCCTGTTCTTCCGGTGTCAGTACACGCCGGATGAATGCCTCATCATCCTTCACTCTGGAAAGATCTGTGATATCGACGCCGATCATCGTTTCTCCACTTTCGCACAGGCAGAAAATACCTTGTCTCCGTCCATCACGCCGTCGATCCGGTACATTCCGTTTTCATACTCGTAAAACAGCGTTACCTGATCGCCGTAGGACAGTTCCTTCAGATAGTTGATCTGAAGCGTCCGGATCCGGGTCACTTCATGGAAATGCATGTCGTACATGTCATCGATCCAGTCAAGATACCGGGTGTTGTTCATATGGCCGTTAAGATCAATATCGGAATAC
>JAFOLE010000103.1 GCA_017419465.1 Solobacterium sp.
CCGGGAAATCCTCTCCTCTGACCGCAGTGCGGATGCGCTCCGGCAAAACAGCAGAACTCGTCAGAGATGAGTCCCCCTTTCTTTATTTCGGCAGTCTTGAAAGCCGATACAGCTACAACAGTCTGATACATCCCGAACTCGAAGAAGCCGCAAAGGTTGTTCACCGCTCTTACTATGGTTCTGATGAATGGACACCGGAAATCGAACAGACATTCTTCCGGTATGTGAATTATGACAGTTCCTTTGCGCAGGCACTGACCATGCTGGCAAGAAGAAGATGGATCCTTGCGTCAAAGCCGGTCAGTGTAAATCCGGACGACTGGATTCATCAGGTGCTGAACGATGAGAAACAGCTGGAGGCACTTGGATTCGCCGAACACGACCGCTGGAATGCCTATCAGCGGATCAATGGATGGCGCTGCGCGTCCCTGGAGGAAACCGATGCCATCGCACATGAGAGTGAAGGAAAGCGTGTAAAGAGTGACCGCCTTCTGCTTCACCCGGCAATTGTGCCGGGAAGTGAACTTGCCGCAAGAGAACAGGCGGTGAATGCCATCCGCAGGAAGTACTGGCCGGATGCGCCGGGAGTGAATTATGTACAGGCAGACCGGCAGATCATTGCGTGTCTTCATGAAATACTGAAATCGGAGCCGATCGATGGGCAGAAAATATAATGCATTCATCTCTTACCGGCATAATGAGCGGGATACGCTTGTTGCCTCTGAACTCCAGACACAGCTGGAGCGGTTTCATATTCCAAAAGCCATCGCTGAGCAGACCGGGATCCGGAAAATTGACCGGATCTTCCGCGACCAGAATGAACTGGAGCTGACCAGCGATCTTGCGAAGGATATTGATGAAGCACTGGCGGATTCCGACTTCCTGATCGTGGTTCTGTCAGAGGCATACAATCAATCGAAATGGTGTCTTCATGAGATTGAGCAGTTCCGCAAAACCCATGACGCGGATCGGATCCTTGCGGTCATATCACAGGGAGAGCCGCCCGGTATCTTTCCGGACAGTCTGATGCGCACGCAGGCGGACGGAACAGTAAGTGAGCCGCTTGCCTGTGATTACCGGATGGACCTTCAGAAGGCAAAGCGGATCGAGCTTCCTCGTCTTGTATCCGCAATGCTAGGATGTGAATATGATGATCTTTTTCTGCGCAATGAGACGTACCGCCGGAACCGGATTCTGGCAGTCTCCGGAGGCTTTGCGGTTCTTGCGGCGGCTGCAATTGCCTGGCTGCTTTATTCCAACGCAGAGATTTCCCGCAACTACCGGGAAGCGCAGATTCATGAATCCAAGCGCATCGCTTCCGAAGCACTGGAAGATCTCGAAGGAGGACTTCGGTTAAAGGCGATTTCCGAATCGCTGTCTGCCCTGCCCTCTGAAAACGAGCGTCCGATAACCTCAGAAGCGCTCTACACGCTCTCACGTGCCTCGCTTGCCTATCAGTTGCCCTACCATACGGTTGAGACCGGACAGATCGACCTCACCGCCGATATCCGAAGGATTTGCGGAAGTGAGGAAGAACATCTGCTTTTTGTGATTGACGAAGCGAATGCGATACATGCCTATGACACGTCCACCCTTTCCCTTCTTGGTTCCTGGGAAACCTCCGGCACCAAGGAAGGATGGAAACCGGTCGTCAGCGGCAGGAATCTGGTCTATTGGACAGAAGACGGTGTCACAGCCGTTTCGGCGGAAGGCAATCCGGTATGGACACAGTCCATGCGTTATTCCGTCTATGGCACCGTTGCCTTAAGTAATGACAAAACGAAGATTGCGGCAGCGGATGTAACCGCGGTCGAACTGATTAACGCCGCAGACGGCAGCCCGCTTGCCTCGCTGGTTCTGCCGGAAGAAGAAACATACTATGTTCAGGATCTACGCTGGGCAGGCGATGACCGCTCGATTGCGGTGGTGCTCCGCAGCAGCAAACAGGAAGGTTACCGTCTCGGCGTGTTTGATACAGAACAAGGAACCTATACCTTTCTGTCCGACATTCCGTCTCCGGATGACGTGTTTATCCTAGAGGACGGCAGTGTGGTTATCGCCTCCTGCGATACGCTGGACCGGACGTTCGAGCGAAACGGTGACATCTACCTTTACAGCAATGAGATGCTTGTTTCCTGTTATTCCACAGATGGGCTCCGCTGGGAAACGACCGTTCCGTTTACCGCAGAACATGCGGCTGAAGATATCACTCATTCCCTGGTATATCCGGATCATGAAGATCTGATCATCACCGCAAGCGATACGGTTTCGGTTCTCGATTCCAGGGATGGTTCCCTGATTCAGAAGCGCCAGATCGGATCTCCGGTTCTGCACGCATTCGATCTTGTCAACAACAGCCTGTTTCTGATCACCGCTGACGGACGATTCGGCACGGTCTGGCTTGAAGATACGGATGCCATGCTGGAAAGACTGTTTCCGGATCATCTGTCGCAGGCAGAAGTATTCCATGGTTCCAATGCCGTAATCAATGAATATGCAATCCTGCATGACGGAAATGTATCCTGGTTTTCTTCCGCATTTGACAATGACCTAAGGATCATGAACGGTACCGGCTTCTTCGATCCGGGAGATGAAGGCGTGTTTGGCGACGGTACAGCTGCCGTCAGAGTCATGAATAACCTGTATCTTTACGATACCGTCAATGGAGTTGAGACCGCTTCCCTTCACTGTGAAGAAGACGAGCTGCTGTATCTGCTTCGGAATGATGCCGTCTGTGATCATCTCGGACTGCTTCGGACACGGCTGGATGATGGTTCCATTCTCCTTGAGATCCGCTCCATGAAGGATCTCTCCCTGGTGAAAACCATCCCGCTGAAACTCCGTGATCCGAATGCCAGTGCAGGCATTTATGCCCAGATCGATCAGATTTTCGATACCATGCAGTACAGCCGCAAAAACATGATGGCTGTGCGGCAGTATTCATCTTCCACGTCACCGTTTGCTGTTCGAAACAGTCAGTTCTGTTATTTTGAACAAACCGGCACCGACCTGATACTCCATTCCATCTCGCTTGCGGATGGATCGGAATCGGAAGTTGCGCTGGACATCGCGGAACACGGAACTGTTGTTTCCGGGAGTAGTGTTCTTCCCTTTTTATTGAACGATACCAGCACCGCCGGACTGTTCGCACTGCAGAGTAAAAATACCGGCACGATGGTCCCGGCGCTCTTCAATACCAGCGACGGATCACTCCACATTCTGGAAGATACCACGCTCTCCCGGCTCTGCTTTGCGCAGAATGATAATGCGTCCATGAATGCGGTATGCGGCACTGACGGCATCGCACTCTATGATGCCGCCTTCCGCAAAACCGCAGAGATTCCGTATCCCGGAAGTACCTGTCTTGCCATGGTTCTCGATAACCGCATCCTGTATGCATTGTTTTCCGACGGAGTTCTTCGTTCCTATGACCATTCCGGAAACCTCATCAATGAACTCAGCCTGTCGTTTACCGATATTGATGAATTCTTTCTGGATTACTTCCGTCTGGAAAAACACGGCGATACACTTGCCGTATTTGAAGGAGAACAGCTGGAGTTTGTCGACCGTTCAAGAGCGGACACCCGCCCTGCCGCAGTAATCCCGGAACATGTTCTTTCCTGGTCCGCGGACCGGGATGAAATTCTTGTTTATACCTACAACGGAAAGGCAGACAGCTCCCGGTTCTATGCCGGTATCCTGCCGCACTATACACCGGAACAACTGATTGAAAAAGGAACGTCAGAACTGGATCACCGGTAAAAAACACGCATAATTCATCAGACAGAAAAGAACAGATCGTTGCGCAGTATCTGTTCTTTCATTTTGTATTTATTATTTTTTCCGGTTCAACTCCGTCCAGCCATCCGGAACATAGTCATCAAAATTGTTTTCTGTTCCGATATGCGTATTGGAATCAAGGTTGTTTTCAAAGACACGGTCAGCTTGAATGCTGTGTTCATAGGTCGATCCATCTTCCCGCTCATACGTATTCACACCCATCATGGATTCATGACGCCATCGCTGGATGCGGTCATCCGGTGTTTCCGGATTCCGGGCGAATCCGGTGCCTGCATTCATGGAATGCATCCCTGCATGAAAGGAATCCATCGCGGCGGAATTTGCCGCGAGGCCTGCCCTGAATGCGTCAAGGTCCTGTGACAGGGATTTTCCGAAGGCTTCCGTTCTTGCCCATGCGGCATTCTGCTGTGCCAGCACCTGATTGATCATTGACTGATTCTGCGCAGCACTCATCGCCGCCTGATTCAGCATCATGTCCGTCACCTGCTGCTCAAACTGTACAGTATAGTTCTTCAGTTCCTGCGAATCAGTATAGGAATCCACAAACCTGGCAAACGTCTGTATTGTCTCTTCATCCGGCTGACCATCCGACACCATCTGAATCACGATCGGTATGGTCCAGCTGGTGAGCGGTTTGCCGAAATTCTGCGGCATGGCATACAGACCGACATTGGCGGTAATCACAATCGTATAGCCGATCCGGGTAATCGCACTGCAGAGTGTCATCGTTGTATTGTTTTTTGATAAGGACCAGACTCCCATTGCGCCATCGATGATCGTTTCCGTGCACTGTATCGATACCGGCACCTGTGAAAACTGTGCAGTCCGCATGTAGGCTTCCAGCTGGCGGTTAATCACTATCTGTGCCTCTTCCAGCAGCTTCTGTTTCCGGTTTTCAGGAAGATCATAGTGACCATATAACTGAAGCGGCTGGCTGATAAACTGCATGGCATATTCGTCCAGCTGTTCCGATGCGCTGCAGAGCCGGTGCGGAATCAGTGTTCCTGCACTTTCATTAATGAACCGTTCATCCTGAAAGGAGTCACCGGTCTGAAAAAGCAGTTCCCGATGCGGGACATCACTCACTGCCATTCCCTGAAGAAACAGTGACGATTCATTTCCCTTCTGTATCTGTCTGAGCCGGGCACGGCACTGAAACGATGAGGGAAGCTGTGCATATATGAGAGGTATTCCGGTTGCATCATCGGTAAATTGTTTCTGTACGGTATTCATAGGTCATCCTTCCTGATTTCATTGTAGCGTTGTCATGTGCTTCCTCAATGGTCATAAGCGGTAACCAAAAAATGCAGGCAATGCCTGCATGGATCGAAACAACATTGACAATATGCCTTATTGATCGGTTTATTCCAGCACCGCCACATGGGATGCATAGATCTTCCGAAAATAATACACCGAAAGAATCAGCGATGCCGTTTCCGCAATCAGGAAGCACCACCATACATTGTTTACATTACCGGTCTGTGCCAGCAGCCATGCGGCAGGAATCAGAATGACAAGCTGCCGTCCGATGGAAATGATCAGGGAATAGATACTCTGCGAGAATGCCTGGAAGACCGA
This sequence comes from Solobacterium sp., assembly GCA_017419465.1. Classification (GTDB taxonomy): domain Bacteria; phylum Bacillota_I; class Bacilli_A; order Erysipelotrichales; family Erysipelotrichaceae; genus Bulleidia. The sequence goes on from JAFOLE010000103.1 coordinate 5,380, forward strand.
ACCCATCACAATGCATACCGCGGCAATCGGAAAGTGCACGGAGATGATATGCAGCGCGGGTACGCCGATCTTAAGCATCTCCCCGCTCGCATTGAAGAAGCCAAGCAGCTGCGCAGGAAAGAGATTCATGACAATGGTCCCAAGAACCATGATTCCAAATGCGACCATGACGGAGAATGTCAGTGCCTCATCGATGCGGCTCTTGTTTCTTGCGCCGTAGTTATAGGCAAGCACCGGAATCAGACCGTTGTTAAGTCCGAACACCGGCATGAAGAAGAAACTCTGCAGTTTGAAGTACACGCCGAATACGGCGGCTGCCGTTGTCGAAAAGGAAATCAGAATCAGGTTCATGAGATAGGTCATCACAGAACCGATCGACATCATCAGAATGGAAGGAATACCGACCGCATAGATCCGCTGAATGATTTCAAACTGCGGATGAAACATCTTTTCGAAGGAAAAATCGATTTCCTTATTGAACTTCAGATTCAGAAACAGACCGATCAGTGCGGCGCAGATCTGGCCGATCACGGTCGCATATGCCGCACCGGCAACACCGAGTGCCGGCATTCCGAGAAGACCGAAGATCATGATCGGGTCAAGGATGATATTGATGATGGCACCGGCCGCCTGCGAAATCATGGAATAGATTGTCAGACCGGTGGACTGCAGTAACCGCTCAAACGTCAGCTGGAAAAAGATACCGAGTGAGAAGCAGGTCACAATGCGGAGATAGGTTGCCCCTGCCGTAATGATTTCCGCTTCGGTTGTCTGCGTTGTGATAAACCACTCTGCCGCAAAGAGTCCTACCAGCAGGAACAAAACCGCATTGAATACCGTTAACAGCAGGCCGGTATTGGCCGCCGCATCGGAACGGTCAAACTTCTTCTGTCCAAGGGATCTGGATAACAGGGCATTGATACCTACGCCGGTACCGGAGCCAAGTGCGATCATCAGGTTCTGTAACGGGAATGCGAGCGTAACCGCCGTCAGTGCGCTCTCGGAAAGCCGTGCAACATAGATACTGTCCACGACGTTATACAGTGCCTGTACGAGCATGGAGATCATCATCGGCAGAGACATTGTAATAATCAGTTTTTTAACGGGCATGACGCCCATTTTGTTTTCTTTTCGCTGTGCTGTCATGGGCATGATTATCGCATATTACCGGTGATAACAACAGTGTTTTGCGTCATATTATGACGCAGCATGCATGAAAAAAGACCACCTCCGTGCGGAGATGGTCTGTTCAGACATCAGGAATTACTTCTTGGTTGTCTTCTTGGCAGCTGCCTTCTTGGCAGGAGCCTTCTTCGCTGCAGGTGCAGCGGAGAGAGCCTTGACGTTGTAGAACGCCTTCTTGCCCTTGTACTGTGCGACAGGGCCGAGCTCTTCTTCAATTCTCATGAGCTGGTTGTACTTCGCGATACGGTCTGTACGGCTCATGGAACCGGTCTTGATCTGACCAGCGTTGACACCGACTACGAGATCGGAGATTGTTGTATCTTCGGACTCACCGGAACGGTGGGAAACGACTGCTGTGTAGCCAGCTTCCTTAGCCATTTCGATTGCGTCGAGTGTTTCGGTCAGTGTACCGATCTGGTTGACTTTGATCAGGATTGCGTTTGCAACGCCGAGGTCAATACCCTTCTTGAGGAAGGTTGTGTTTGTAACGAACAGGTCGTCACCAACGAGCTGGATTCTGTTTCCGAGACGCTCTGTGAGCTTCTTCCATCCATCCCAGTCGTTCTCTGCGAGACCATCTTCGATGGAGATCAGCGGATACTTGTTGACCCAGCTCTCATAGAGATCGATCATTTCTTCGCTGGTCTTTTCGCCTTCGCCGGAACGAGCGAGGACATACTTGCCCTTCTTCTCATCGAAGAATTCGGAGGAAGCCGGGTCCATTGCGAAGCAGATGTCATCACCGAGCTTGTAGCCGGCTGCCTTGACTGCTTCAACCATGAGTTCCAGCGGTCCTTCGTTTCCTAACTTCTCCAGGGGTCCCTTGCCGCCAGGTACGCAGGACGGCGCATATCCGCCTTCGTCACCGACAGCAGTGTTATAACCATACTTCTTGAGAACGGACTTCAGAGCGTGGAATACTTCAGCACCCATACGGACTGCTTCACGAACGGTCTTAGCGCCGACCGGCATGATCATGTATTCCTGGCAGTCAGCTGCAGAGTCTGCATGCTTGCCGCCGTTGAGAACGTTCATCATCGGAACCGGGAGAACCTTTGCGTTTGCGCCGCCGATGTACTTGTACAGCGGCATTCCATAGTAGTCAGCTGCTGCGCGTGCGCAAGCCAGGGAAACTGCGAGAGTCGCATTTGCGCCGAGCTTGGACTTGAACTCTGTTCCGTCGAGATCGATCATGATCTTATCGATTTCGCTCTGGCAGGTAACATCGAGACCGATGATCTTCGGTGCAATGACCTTGTTAACGTTGTTAACAGCCTTCAGAGTTCCCTTGCCGCCGAAACGCTTCTTGTCGCCGTCACGGAGTTCGAGCGCTTCACGCTCACCGGTGGATGCGCCGGACGGAACGATGGCACGACCGAACGCGCCGGATTCTGTGGTAACCTCAGCCTCGACTGTCGGGTTACCGCGGGAATCAATTACTTCACGTGCATAAACACTTACGATATAAGGCATTAATTCATATCCTCCTTCAATACCTTAACTTCTTTATTTCAGAGAACCTGCGGTCCTCTAGAAACCTTATTTTGTTGCGTCGATGATTTCCTTGAAGGAATCAACCTTCAGGGATGCGCCGCCGATGAGTGCACCGTCGATATCCGGGCATGCCATGTAGGACTTGATGTTGGTCGGCTTGACGCTTCCGCCGTACTGGATACGGACTGCTTCACCGGTAGCCTCATCATAGAGACCCTTAACGGTGTCACGAACGAGCTTGCAGCAGTTCTCTGCAGTTGTCTCGTCTGCGGACTTACCGGTTCCGATTGCCCAGATCGGCTCATAAGCGATAACCATCTTTGCAACTTCCTCTGCAGTCAGGCCTTCAAGGCTTCCTGCGAGCTGGCTCTTGATGACATCCGCTGTCTCACCTGCGTCATACTGTGCTTCGGTTTCGCCGATGCAGAGAATCGGGATGATGTTGTCAGCGAGGAGTCTCTTTGCCTTTGCAGCACAATGTGCATCGGTTTCTGCATAGTAAGTACGGCGCTCACTGTGTCCGATAATGCAGTAGGTGATTCCTACTTCCTTCAGCATCGGAACAGAGACTTCGCCGGTGTATGCACCGGAATCCTTTTCATTGCAGTTTTCTGCCGCAATGATGAGGTTCTTCGCATTCTTTACACAGACATCCAGATCAACAAACGGTGCACCGACACCATAGTCCGCTGCTTCGTTTCCGGTCAGAACCTGCTCAATTCCCTTCATGAACTCTTCTGCTTCACGAGGAGTCTTGTTCATTTTCCAGTTACCGACAATAATAGGTTTTCTTGCCATGGTTGTTTCTTACTTCTCCGGGATGATCGCAACACCCGGGAGCTCCTTTCCTTCCATATATTCAAGGGAAGCTCCGCCGCCGGTGGAAATGTGGCTGAACTTCTCAGCAAAACCGAGGTTCTTCG